>JAADIO010000063.1 GCA_013151235.1 Deltaproteobacteria bacterium
TTTATGTATGTATCCTACCCAAGGCCGTCTTGTTTGAACAGGCGCATGTCGATACAACACCCGGGGGTATTTGTGAGGAAATCCGTATATGAGACACATGGGTTATTCCGTACCGATTTCAAATACGCGATGGATTATGAACTGTTACTGAGATTTTTTTTGGGCAACGTGGAATTCCGATCGTTGTCCAAACAATTAGCGAATATGCGGTTGGACGGGAAATCGGATCAAGGATGGACCAATGCATACAAAGAAGTGTTCAAAGCGAAGAAAGTAAACGGCAGAGCTGAGGTGTTAAGTGCTCTTGAATATGTTTATGCATTCATGGACAGGGGAGTAAATATAGCGTTGGACACCTTAGGTTTGCAGAAGGCCATCCCGCGCTTGAAATTCAAATTACGGTCTTGGATAAACCATGGGAAACTCCGGTGAAGATCCTGCATTTCATTTACGACGACCCGCAAAACCCATGGTGTGGCGGCGGAGGCGCATATCGGGCTCGTGTGATCAATGAACGCCTCGTCGGCGATCACTCCGTAGCTGTTGTCACGGGTAAATTCCCGGGCGCACAGAACGAGGACATAAACGGAGTTGATTACATCCGCACGGGTTCCTCTCTTTCCTATCCGGCAAGCCGTACAAGCTTCACCTTCCTGGCCCCGTTTTACATGCGCAAGCCCTGCGATATTGTCGTCGTGGACTTCTCCGCCTATGCCCCGTGTTTTGCAAGCCTCTTTACCGGGAAACCTGTGATTTATATCATGCATCATTCCATAGAATCACATTCCCTATCCGCTCATCCGCTCATGGGATTCCCGGCAACGATCTCCGAGAAAATTTTCCTGCGCCTTGCACGAAACATCATCACTCCATCCGAGGCATTGAAAGACAGGATCGTCACCGGATATCCGGGAAAGAATGTGATTGCCATACCGAACGGCGTTTCCGAAAAAATATTCAAATTAATACCCAAGGAGGAAGAATACATTCTGTTCCTCGGCAGGATCGATATTTACATGAAGGGGCTTGACATACTGATCAATGCTTTTAAGGAAGTGGACGCAAAGGGAATTCTGCTGAAGATCGCGGGCGGGGGGGAGCCCGGCAGCATGGACATGCTGCGCGACATGGTACACAAGCATCACCTGGGGAAGCATGTTAAAATACTGGGCAGGGTTTCCGATGAAGAGAAATTGAAGTTGCTGAAAGACTGTCTCTTTCTCGTGATGCCTTCCCGCTTCGAGGGATGGGGGATCACCGCACTGGAAGCAAATGCCGCCGGCAAGCCGGTCATCGGCACGAAGATCCCGGGTCTCTCCGAGGCGGTCATCGACGAGCAGACGGCTGTCCTTGTCGAACCGGAGGATGCAAAAGAGTTGACCCGGCAGATGAATCTTCTGCTCCATGACCGCGCAAAACGGGTAAAACTCGGATCAGCCGGCAGAGAACGGGCCCGACGGTTTGCCTGGAAAACCATAGCGCTTCAACAATTTGGATTCTACCGCTCAGTTCTTGATCACAGGCCCGCACCCTGACGAAGCCTGGACCGATGGATTGCCTTTTCTTAACCGGGTTTGCACTTCTTCCATCAATTTTCGGTTGACACTCAACAAATCCGCAAGGAAGGCCACCAGTATGGTCTGAAAACCAACCCCGAGCAGAATACTGGCAAAGATGAGAGATTGAATATGACCGGACCCGTTGCCGCTCACATAATAATACAGGAACCGGAGACCAACCAGGAAGCCTGCTGTAAACGCGGCGAAACCAATACTCATAAAAAACGTAAACGGTTTATATACCACAAAGATTCTGATGATGGTGATAATAGACTTCCTGACATAAGATGCAAGACTTCTTACAATTCTGGAAGGTCTTAAATCCTCGTTCACCCTGACCGGCACGGACATCACCGCCATGTTCTTCTGCCCGGCCTGAATTAGCGTTTCCAGTGTGTAGGTATATTCATTGAAAACGTTCATACGCATTGCCGCATCCCGGCTCATAGCACGAAAACCACTCGGTGCATCCTTAATCTCCGTTTTGCTGACTCCGCGCACAATCCGGCTTCCGAGTCTTTGAAGATACCTTTTCAACAACGAAAAATGTTTAATCTCATCGATCGGGCGGGCGCCCACAACAATTTCGGCCTGTCCGGATAAAACAGGAGCCACAAGGGACGGAATATCTCCCGCACAATACTGGTTGTCAGCGTCCGTATTTACGATGACATCAGCCCCTGCCCGGATGCATGCATCCAGGCCCGCCATAAATGCCCTTGCCAGCCCCTGGTTGCGCGGCAGGCGCACGATGTGGTCCACGCCGTTCGCCGATGCGACTTCCGCCGTGGCGTCGGTACTTCCATCATCTATCACAAGCCACTCAACCGAGTCAAAACCGGGCACCCGGCGTGGAAGTTCGGAGAGCGTGATCGCAAGGGTTCCTTCTTCGTTGTAGCACGGAATCTGGATCATCAACTTCATGGTGGTCACCCTTTACAGTTTTTCAAATTCATTGTCCGTGTCGTTATTCAACATATCCATCATGCATGTTCCAGACTATTATAGATTCGCACAAGTTTTTCGGCCGAAGCCCGCCAGCTGAAACGCGCGACATTCTTTCTTCCCTGTTCGAGATTGGCCTTTCTTACATGGTTGTCGTTGAGAACGGCCAGGCATTTCTCCGTGATTTCCCCGAGATCCAGAGGGTCAAACATCATGCCCGGATCATCCGCTACTTCGGGCAATGACGAGGTATTGGATATGAGCACAGGGCACCCGCAAGCCATGGCCTCCAGCGGAGGAAGGCCGAAGCCTTCCATCAGGCTGGGATAGACAAAGAGGTTTGCATGTCTATAAAATAACCCAAGATCCTCCGACGGCACATAGCCCACAAGACGGATCCGGTCACGATAACGGGATCTCGTTATGTAATCCAGCGTGGTTCGGAAATCCCAGCCTTTTTTGCCGACAACCACGAGGTCAAGATCAACTCCGTGTTTTCCCGCCAGTATCTCGTAGGCCCTGACCAAGCCCAGTAGGTTTTTGCGCGGCTCAATAGTGCCGACGAAAAGGATATAATTATTGCGTATACCATACTTCTCTTCCAGCGTGCCCCTGTTTCCCTCCGGTGCATCCCCTGCCACGGCATTGTACACGACATGGACCTTCCCGGGATCGACCCTGAATGTAGCAAGGATCTCCTTTTTTGTAAATTCGGATACGGCAATCAAGGCATCCGCTCCTTCAATCATTTTCCTGTTGAAATACCGTCCCAGCAAGTTACGTACCCGGAACTTCCTGTTGAAAGAGTAATGCTTGTAGAAGAAAAGGTCGTGTACGGTAAGAACAACCTTCGATTCCACCTTGTAGAGAAAACCGCCGGGAAGAAACCTGTGCACAACATCAAACCTTGTGGAATTCCTGTAAAGAAAGAAACTGTCCGAAAACATGCAGGGCAGATAATGGAATCTTTTATAAAGAACCTCCCTGCCGGAATACACGGGGGCCCCCGTCTTGGCATGGTGGAGCAAGGAATACCGGTTCCTGTCATCAACCGACACGATATTCTCAACCAGGTTCCGGACCACCACACCTATTCCGGACGGGTCCGTGTCCATCGGATATGTTATCAGTGCAATATCCATCACCCTCTGCCCGCAAGACATCCTTCAATATATTCTACCACGAATTGAACCCCGATGCTCTCCATACAGCGGGAATCATCATTGCAACCGAAAGCGGTTGAGGACCCCCCATAGGGATATTCGAGGCAGGGCGCACAGGGAAACCGATCTTTCTCCGGCATCAGAAAGTGTGTCCTGGAACCGCGTGGAGCCGTCCGCACCCAGTTCGTCGGACCGAAGATCCCCAGCACCTCCGTGCCGACGGCGGCCGCCATATGCATAAGACCCGAGTCATTGCACACGAAAAAGGCGCACTCCCTGATCATGGCGCCGGTCACATTCAGACAGGCGTTAACGGAAAGAGCCCTGTCCCCCCCGATCGAATTTGCAATCCGCTCCTTCTCCTTGCGCTCTTCTTCTCCGCCAAACACCAGGACCCGGTCGAAGGCCCCTCCTGCCAGAAGCCGCTTAGACACCTCGACAAACCTCCCGACCGGCCATTTCTTCCCTTTAAGCGGCCCCGCGCCCGCGTGGATTCCGAGCAGCCTCTCACCGGACCCTATTCCATGTTGACTCATAAATGCCGCCGCTTCCGCTTCGTCTTCGCGCAGAATGCGGAAAGTCAAACCTGACGGCGCCTGACCGGGTGAAATCCCCAAGGCTTCCAGAAGATTCAGATTTTGTTCCACATCATGCAGATCAGGTTGAACAGGGATCTTTACATTGGAGAGAGCGGCTAAAAAGGAACCGCTCTTTCCGTAATCATGGATTACCCCCTTCTTTGCCATGATCATAAACGGCAGCAGATGGAACTGCGGCCTGTTGGAGGGGAAACAACTCACCGCATAATCATACCTGCGCCTTAGCAGAGAGAGATACAATCCCGGCAGTCGGGATCTCTTCTGCGGAAGGATGTACGATGAACGGACCGCAGGATGGCCCCTGAACACGGCGGCCATGCCGGAATTCCCGAAGAGGCAGTCGACCTCGAACTGCTTCGATGCAAGAACAGCCTCTATAAACGGGCTCTGGAGAATCGTATTTCCGATACCGGAAACGGATATGATAAGACACCGGGAAACAGGCATGGCCTTTTGGTCATGATGCAGAATTAAAATGAAAATTCCGAACACAGGCCCCCTGCATCCGGCCGGCAGGAGGACTTCCCCATCCCGGGCGGACGGATATTCCGGCGGGACGGTAATCAGGAAGCAGGCCCATCCTACTCCACGGGTATCTCAAAAATCAAGACCTGTTTTTTCCTGACAACCTTTCCGAATATTTTCTCCAAATGTTTTTATTGCCCATCTTCCAGCGTTTCTCAACAAACCCGTTATGTGGTTGAGGCTTTGGAATCAACCCCTTTATGTTGGGAACCCGACCCAGGCAGGCCCGAAACAGCAGAAAAGAGTTGCTTCAAAATTCCGTTCATACTATTATATTTTTATTTACGTTCATTCTTGATGAAGTCGTAAAAAGTCCTTTTCCGGATTCTGTTCATGGTTCGACAGGCTCACCACGAACGGTCTATTAAGCTTTCCGAGCATGTGGTTCGGCAAGCTCACCATGCTCGGTAGCTCGCCGAACCACACGAACGGAATATCAATAACTTACATCGTTCGCCCTGAGCGGGCCTGTGCTGAGTTTATCGAAGCATCGAAGGGTTTCATGACTTTTTACGAGACCATCATTCTTCCTCCGGAGAAATAAAGCTGATGGAAACAGGGCCGTCCGGAAGAGCAGAAGAGAGAGAATTGTTTGAGCACAGGGAAAAAAGATGCTTTTCTTACGAGGACGGGTTTTTTATCGCTATCTTTCTCTACTTCGCCTTTCAGTCCTTCTATTTCGCTCTTCGGATCGCACCGGGGATCTTTCCAGACGAGACGACCCACTTCGGTCTTGCCCAAGTCTTCGCAAAACACCTGATCCCAGTAAACTCGCCTGCAACCTACCGCTACGGACTGGTCACTCACGTCCCCACCCTCTATTACTTTCTCATGGGACGGCTTCTCGCCCTCGATCCCTTCCCAGGCTCGGGACTGATATACCTGCGCTGTATCAACGTCGTCCTTGGCCTGACCGGATTCTATTTCGCCTGGCGATGGTTCCGGACCATCAGCAGATCGGCCGCGGCACGTATTCTGTTCCTGCTCCTGCTGGCCAACACACTCATGTATTCCTTCCTAGCCGGGGCGGTCAGTTACGACAACCTGACCAATCTTCTCGCCGTCGTCACCCTCTACGGCCTGACGGCCTACGCCCAAAACGGAAAGGTCGGGCAGTTTCTTCTCTTTACTGCGGCCCTCCTCGCCGGATGTCTGTCTAAAACATCCTTTCTCCCCTATGCTTTTGCTCTGGCACTTGCCGCGGCAGCAGTCATGATCACCAGGAACCGGGCAGGGAAGAAAAACAAGGAGATCCATCTCTTTCGGAATCCGTTTTCCGCCCGCAGCCATCTTCTACCCGTGGTGCTGGTCGTCCTCCTTCTAACCGGAAACGTTGTCCTCTACGGCGGCAACCTCATCCGGTATCACCACCTTGTGCCCGGAGCAATGCAGATTCTGACGGAAGATCAGGCGATGCAGAACCGGATATTCGCCCGCGACCGGATCACAGATCTTTACCGACGGGGAAAGATCTCCTGGGAACAGGCCGTAGGCATGCTCCCACTGATCCGCAACAGGGGAGACCGGGCATCCGCATACTATGGACTGGAGATTTCCGTCCGGGAAAAACGGCACCCCACCCAGCGCAAGGACCGCCTGACATACGCCTTCATCTGGAGCAAGCGGATGCTCAGCCTCATTCACGGGATTGCCGCCCACCGTATGATGCAAAAGGAAGGATATGCACTGACCCCCTACATCCTCCTCTGGCTCCTGCTCCTGGGCCGAATGACCCGGCGGATCAGAGAATCCGACCTTGCCGGATGGGCCATACCGCTCGTGTTGCTTTCCGCCTTTTACATCCTGATCCTCATGCAGGTCGTCAACTACAACAGTTACCTGAAGACATCCAGTCTTTACACCGCCGTCCAGGGACGCTACCTCTTCCCCGTCATCGTCCCCATCTACGGGCTCATGGCCCACTACCTGACCGACGGTCTCCCCCGTTACGTCCGGTGGGGAGCCGTCCTGATCATCGGAGCCGGCATGATCTACGCCGGGTTCCCCTGGTTCCTGAGCCACGCCGGACCGGAATGGTTCATCTCCTGAGCTAATTGAACCAGCGTCGGCAGGTTCTCCGCCGCTGTATACTTTTGCCGCCGGTTTTTCAAATCCCCCCCTCATCCCGGCCTTCTCCCCGCATGGGAGAAGGAGGCTGCGTATCCCGTCGACCCCATTCAGCCTGTTGATCCGGCTCGGTTACGACTTGTTCCTTTTTTATTTCCCAGATCCCCCCTGCGGCAAGAAAATCCAAATTGCAATTTACAATGGTTAACTCCTCTTGACTTTTGCCCGGCCGTTCCTGTGGAGCCCGGATTCAACTTGATCTTATGACCGCATTGTGTGAATATGGGACGGGCAAGATGAATCCCCTCTAAGCGAGACCCGTCATGTCCCTGAAAGAAGACATCATCAAGATCTTTTCCAGCCCGTCACTTCAGGATGCCCTGGAAAAGGATTGCCATGTCGATCTCGCGATACTCTTCGGCAGCGCAGCCTCCGGTAGGCAGAATCCCCGGGATCTGGACCTTGCGTTTCTCTTCCGGGAGCATCTGTCCGGGGATCAGGAAGAAAGACTCCTCGGACTTCTCAGAAGCTCGATACAGGTCGACAGGCTCGATGTGGTCTGCCTAAACCATGCCGATTGTTCCCTGCGGTACGAGGCCATCCGGAACGGGACACTCCTTTACGAATCGGAAAGCGCACGATACGCCGATTTCATCACCAGGACCTTCAAGGATTACGAAGAGATGAATTTTCTGAAACGGCACTACCACAGGGCAAAGATCGAGGAATTAAGAAGGATTGCAGATGTATAATCGTGATCTCGTCCTGAGAAAGATCGAGTCCCTGAAAAGATACCTCGACGAACTTTCGACCTTCCGGACTCTCACATTCGAGGAATACAAGGGTAAGATATCGAACTACCGGTCCGTGGAACGGCTGATCCAGTTGCTGGTGGAAGTCGCATCGGACATCAACGCCCACCTCCTCGCGAGGATGCGCGGTATCGCCGTCGAGGATTACCGCTCCTCCTTCCTGCGAATGGGTGAAACCGGTCTTCTCGACCCGGCTTTGGCGCAGGACCTCTCCAGGGCAACAGGGATGCGAAACCGGCTGGTCCATGATTATGAAAAGATCGACGACCGAACGGTCTTCAACACCATTCCTCTCGCCCTTGCCGGATTCAAAGAATACATCCGGCAGATCCTCAACCTTCTTTGATTCTCTCCGCACCCCTGGCGTTAACTGCAAAAACCAACACCACCCTCTCGCCAAGCACGCAAAGATCGCCAAGAAAGATCAAGATATATCTGCCTTTGCCCTTGATTTTGATTTTACTCCGCGTACCTTGGCGTCCTTTGCGAGATATGCCTTGGGTTTTCCCCGTGACTCCCCGTGTTCCCCGTGGTCAATTCTTTTTTGTCCGTCCACAGGAGACTTGACTCCCGCCCGGATTGGTGTAAAATCCATATCAGTAGAACCAATCAGGAGCAAGATCCCGATGAGTATCATTCAGAGAATCCTCAAGATCGATCTCCCCAAGGGACAGTCCGCCTTCCTGTGGGGACCCCGCAAGACGGGAAAGACGACCTTTCTACGCCGGCATTTCCCGGAAAGTCCCGTCTACGATTTCCTGAAGACCGACCTCTTTCTTGAATTTTCGAAGAGGCCGTCTCTTCTTCGGGAACGGATCCGGATCATGCCCTGGCGGAACTTCCTGCGGGAACTCCGGCGGGGGGAGATCATATCCTGAGGCTGCGCAGCCTCCCTCGTTTTGAAACCAAAACCATCCTCTCGCCAAGCACGCCAAGACCGCAAAGAAAAGGCAAGATCTATTCTGTCTTTGATCCTGCCTTTGATTTTGATCTTACTTGGCGTACCTTTGCGTCCTCTGCGAGAAACAGGTTTTGCCTTTGATATCTGTTGTCCACGCTCCGATCTCTGCGTGATTTCCCCCACCCCTGTGGAATAGCACGCACGGCATTCGTCAGAAAGTTACACAACAAGATCCCGACGCGCCACAACACCTTGAAACTTCAGCCAAAATATTCCACCCCCAAAAAAGAGGATTCTGGCACAGCACACCCCTTGCAGTATAGCTTGGGCAACAACAATCGGGTTTCCGGATCGAAATAGTATCGGTCGGAAAACAAAAAACAAAAAAAGGAGGTGATGCCGAGAAAACGTACGGGGTAATGGGAAGTCAGTAGTAACGACAGGAAATTTTGGACGCAACAGTAATCAACTCGAGCAGAAAGGAAACAACCATGAAAAAGATTTTAGTCATCACAGCAGCAGTGCTTCTCGCCATCGGTATGACGGCATCCTTCTCTTTCGCCGATGGCAGCGCAAACGGCATCACCGGTTCTCCCCATGACTTCTCGACAACCAGCACGCCTCATGACACTGGTGAGGTGGCCTGGAACATGCACCCCGGTGAAATTTGCCGCGTCTGCCACATCCCGCATGATGTCGAAAACCCGAATCTTAGCCTGAGCCGTCTCGGCGACATCAAAACGGACACCAGTTCCCTCATCTGGAACCGGAAACTCTCCAGCGAGACCTACGATACCTACGTCCTTGATGGTTCGCCGATGGACCAGCCTGACGGCACCTCCGTTCTCTGCCTCGGCTGCCATGACGACACCGTCGCCCTTGGAACCTTTGACAAGTATGCCGGCGGAGGCAACCCGGTCGATAGCTCCATCTCCGACATGGACAGTGAAGCCGTCATCGGCGGGAACACCGCTTCGTTGGCCCGGACCCATCCGATCTCCATCGACTATCCGTCGGACGAGACCGATAGCTTCAACGATCCTAATACCGCAAAATTCGCGAACGGAGACACCGTTGCCGATGAGCTTGAAGAAATCGGCAGCGAGCATAAGGTCCAGTGCGCCACCTGCC
>JAADIO010000064.1:0-25372 GCA_013151235.1 Deltaproteobacteria bacterium
CACCGGCCTCTCCACTACACCCCTTTCCGGCCCGGTGCGATACGTCAAAGGGGTGGGTGAACGGATGGCCTCTCTTCTGGCCAGGCTCAACGTTTTTACCGTCGAAGATCTTCTTTACTTCTTTCCCTATCGATATGAAGACCGTCGGAATCTTCGCCGGATTGCAGAAATTTCCGAAGGTCCCTTCCGTACCGTCACGGGGATCGTACGTTATGCGGATCTCAAAACCACCGCAAGAAAACGGTTTCGTATTCTTCAGGCCCTCATCGAAGACCCTTCCGGAACCCTGATGATCAAATGGTTCAACCAGGCCTATCTGAAAAAGGTCCTGCAACCGGGGAAACGAATCATCCTAAGCGGTAAGGTCAAACGGGATCCCTATACACGGGCACTGGAAATGGAGAATCCGGAATATGAATTTCTGCAGGGGAACGCGGAAGAGACGATCCACACGAACCGGATCGTTCCGATCTATCATACCACCGCGGGGATCACCCAGCGACGGCTGCGATCCATCCTCTTTCAATTCGTGGAGTCTTGCGCTCCCGGTCGGCCCGACTGCCTCCCGGAAGACCTGCGATCCCGGCTCCATCTTCCGGTACATGCCGATTCCCTCATGCAACTTCATTTTCCCAACGGAAATGTCTCCGTGGAACAGCTGAACGCCTTTCGCAGCCCCTATCATAAGCGGATGATCTTCGAAGAGTTCTTTCTCATGGAAACCCTCCTCGCCCTCTCCCGGCAGAGCCGATCGCAATTCGTACGGGGGATCTCCTTTTCGGTGGAGACGCCTCTGAAAAAGCAACTCCTTTCGTCTCTCCCCTTCGCCCTGACGACCGCCCAGAAACGGGTCATCGGGGAAATCCAAAAGGACATGGCCCGCCCCGTCCGGATGAGCCGCCTCCTTCAGGGGGATGTCGGGTGCGGCAAGACGGTTGTCGCCGCCACGGCAGCCGCCATCGCTCTCGATAACGGCTGCCAGGTGGCCGTCATGGCACCGACGGAGATCCTTGCGGAACAACTCTACCTCAACTTTCACACCTTCTTCGACGGATTGGGACAACAAACGGCCCTGCTCACCCGCGTCGTGAAAAATGCCGAGAAGGAGCAACTCCGCAAAAGAATCGCTGCGGGAGAAATCGGTGTAGTCGTCGGGACCCAGGCCCTGATCCAGAAAGAGATCGCCTTTCAGAAGCTGGGCCTGGTGATCATTGACGAACAGCACCGTTTCGGTGTCTTCCAACGGGCAACCCTCATGGAAAAAGGGGACCGCCCCGACGTCCTGGTCATGACCGCCACACCGATCCCCCGGTCCCTTTCCCTCACCGTGTACGGCGATCTCGACATCTCCGTCATCGACGAACTTCCGGCCGGACGCACACCGATCCGGACACGGATTATCCGCTCCCGTGAAAAGGCCGGCGTCTTCCGAAAGATCGAGCAGGAAATCGCCGCAGGACGTCAGGCCTACATCGTCTACCCCCTGGTGGAAGAAACGGAGAAAAGCGACCTGGCGGCCGCCACGGAGATGTCGGAAGAACTCGCCACGAAGATCTTTCCGCAACGGCGGGTGGGACTGATCCACAGTCGGGTCAAGACGGAAGAAAAGGAACGGATCATGGCGGCATTCAAAAAGAAGCAGCTCGACATCCTGGTTTCAACAACGGTCGTGGAAGTCGGGATCGACATCCCCAACGCCTCGGTCATAATGGTTGAGCATGCAGAACGGTTCGGCCTGGCACAGCTCCATCAGCTCCGGGGCCGCGTGGGCCGGGGGAGGTTCCCCTCCTTCTGTTTTCTCTCCGTCTCCGGAAGGATGACCCCCGAAGCACGGCGCAGGCTCGCCGTCATGGAAACCACCACCGACGGATTCCGGATTGCAGAAGAGGACCTCGCCATCCGGGGGCCGGGGGAATTCTTCGGGAGGCGTCAGTCCGGCCTGCCTGACTTGAAGTTAGGCGACATCCTCCGGGATGCCCGGATTCTTGAAGCCGCCCGCAATGAAGCCTTTGAACGGGTCGAACGGGACCCGCAGCTTCAGGCCCGTGAAAACAGGGAACTGGCTGCCGCACTGCGAAAGAGATATGTCGGCAAAAACAGACTGATTCGTGTCGGCTGAAGGGTTCAATTACGATGAAGACCGAAGACAAAATCATTCAGAAGAAGCCTTCCCCCGCGGCAAGGGATCCCCGTCTGGAAAAGCTCCTGATGAAGATGTCCCGGAAGAATGCCGATATCCGGAAAACAGAGGTTCGGGAGGCCTACCGGTTCCTTCGGGAAACGATCGCTCATGAGAAAGGGAAAGATCAATCCTTTGATGTGGAAGCCCCCCTCGAAACAGCCGAAATTCTGGCCGACCTGACAA
Source organism: Deltaproteobacteria bacterium (assembly GCA_013151235.1). Classification (NCBI taxonomy): domain Bacteria; kingdom Pseudomonadati; phylum Myxococcota; class Myxococcia; species Deltaproteobacteria bacterium. Next base: position 2,366 of record JAADIO010000064.1, read on the forward strand.
CGGACGAAGAAGCCATCATCGCCGCGCTCCTGTACCACCTGGTCAAGAGTAAACGAACAACCCTCGAAGAAATCCGGGAGCGGTTCAGCCCCGACGTCGCCACACTGGTGCAGGGCGTCACACGAACAAGCCGGGTCAAATTCAAGAGCCGCCTTGAGGAACAGGCGGAAAATTTCCGGAAGATGCTCCTCGCCATGGCCCGGGACCTTCGCGTGGTCATGCTGAATCTGGCCAAACGTCTCCAGGTCATGCGTAACATCGAGAAGTTTGATCCGGAAACGCAACAGGAAATCGCCACGGAGACCATTGAGATCTACGCCCCCCTTGCACACCGGTTAGGAATCGCGCTGATCAAGTGGGAGTTGGAAGACCTCTGCCTGAAGGTCCTGCACCCGGCAGCCTATCATGAACTAGAAGAACGGGTCCCACAGAATCTGCAGGAGCGCAACGCTTACATCAGGAAGGTGATTCATTTTATCCGAAGAGAGATGAAGGCCCAGGGTCTTCCCGGCACCGTTGTGGGACGTTCCAAACATTTTTACAGCATCTATCAGAAAATCGTCAAACGGGGCGTCTCCTTTGAAGACATCTTCGACCTGGCGGCGTTGCGAATCATCACGCATAAACCGAGCCAGTGCTACGCCATCCTCGGTTTGATTCACTCCCTCTGGAAACCGGTTCCCGGCCGTTTCAAGGATTATATCGGCGTCCCGAAAACCAATATGTATCAGTCCCTGCACACCACCGTCATCGGCCCGGACGGCCAGAAGGTGGAGTTTCAGATCCGGACGGAGGAGATGCACCGGGTGGCCGAGGAAGGAATCGCCGCACACTGGAAATACAAGGAGGGGGGCCGGGACAAAAACGCCGTCTCGTCACTGGACCGGAAGCTGGCCTGGCTCCGGCAACTCCTGGAATGGCAGAAGGAAGTCAAGAACCCCAGGGAGTTCATGGAGAACGTAAAGACCGACCTCTTCGAGGATACGGTCTATGTATTTACACCCGAAGGCGAGATCAAGGAACTCCCCCGTGGAGCGACGCCGCTCGACTTCGCTTACAGCATCCACTCGGATGTCGGCAACCGTTGTACGGGCGCCAGGATCGATACCCGAATGGTCCCGCTGAAAACCCCGCTGAAAACGGGCAATACCGTAGAGATCCTGACGTCGAAAAATCAGGTCCCCAGCAAGGACTGGCTGAAGATGGTAAAAACCACCAAAGCCAAAACCCGGATTCGGCATTTTCTGAAGCAGGAAGAACACAAACGAAGTCTTTCCCTGGGAAACGAGATCCTCGACAAAACGGCCCGCAAGCATGGTCTGACCCTGACCCGGATGCTCAAAAGCGATGAGATGCAAAAGGTCGTGGAAGAATACGGTTTTGCCCAACCGGAAAAACTGATCGCCGCGGTGGGATACGGAAAAATCTCGGCCCAACAGGTCCTTGCACGGTTCCTCCCCAGGGAAGAAGAACCCCAACCGGAAGCAGCCGTGAAACCCCGGAAACCCGCCGGAAAATCAAAAGACGGGATCAAAATCCGCGGGATCGGAGACATCCTGGTTCATTTTTCCCGCTGCTGCAATCCGGTTCCCGGCGATGAGATCATCGGTTTTATCACACAGGGACAAGGGGTCTCCATCCACACGACGGAGTGTACCAACGTCACAGGCGGCACCCTGAATCCGGAACGGATCGTCGATGTCGACTGGGACGTCCGGGAAGAGATCGCCCGTTCCGTCCGGATCTCCGTCATCACCAACAATCAGCCGGGAGTCCTGACCAACATCAGCGCCCGGATCTCCACGGAAAACATCAACATCAGCGAAGTCAATGTGCGCACCCGTAAAGACGGCCGGGCGATCTGCCGGTTCGTCCTGGAGATCAAAAACAGAAAAGACCTGGACCATATCCTCCATGCCATATCGGAGATCCGGGATGTGTTGGAGGTCAAGCGGGTCATGAGGGCATAGATGACCATCAGGAAATATCGCATCCTCATTGTTGACGACGAACGGAATATTCTCCATGCCATCCAACATATCCTCGTACGGGAAGGCTTTGACTGTACCGCCACCCCTTCGGGCCGGAAAGCGTTGGAGATCGTGGAGAAGAACCCTCCCGACCTGATGATCCTCGACGTCAACATGCCGGAGATCAATGGAATAGAGATCTGTGAACAGGTGAAGAAAAATCTCTTTCTCTCCCATATCCCGATCCTGATGCTGACAGGACGGACCCGGATCGAAGATCGGGTGACCGGGCTCGATTCCGGGGCCGACGATTATCTCTGCAAACCCTTCGACAACCGGGAGCTGGTGGCAAGGATCCGGGCACTTATCCGCCACACCGTCCGGGAGGCGGACCGTAACCCGACAACCAATTTGCCGGGCAATGCCGCCGTGGAACGGGAACTGGCGCATCGGATTGAACAAGGGGAGGGCTTTGCGGTCTGCTATCCCGACCTGGATAATTTTAAGGCCTATTCCGACACCTACGGTTTTGATGCCGCCAACAAAGTCATCCAGTTAACGGGACGGATCATCGCCGGCGTGGTCATGCTGGAAGGAGACGAAGAGGACTTCATCGGCCATATCGGCGGGGACGATTTCCTCCTCGTGACCCGGCCGGGACGGGCGGAGGACATCTGCCGCAAGATCGTCCGGGAATTCGACGAGAAGATCCCTTCCTTCTACGAGACCCGTCACCTGGCCCAGGGCGGCTTCGTCGGGAAGGACCGGGCCGGGGAAATGAAGAAGTTCCCGATCATGTCGATTTCCATCGCCGTCGTCATAGACGAACAGGGTCATTTTCACAATCTCTCGGAGATCGGCAAACTCGTTGCGAAAGTGAAGAAAGAGGTCAAACAACTGGCGGGCAGTCAATACCGGATCAACCGGCGTTAAGGTAAACGAATCGAAATGAAAGTATACATAAACGGAGATTTTTTTGAACCGCAGGAGGCACGGGTTTCCGTCTTTGACCACGGCTTTCTTTACGGCGACGGGATCTTCGAGACGCTTCGCAGTTATCGAGGACGGATCTTCCGGTTTGACGATCACTTTGACCGATTGCAGGCATCGGCGGACAAAATCGCCCTGCCCCTCCCCTGGAAAAAGGAAGACTGCCGGAATCTTCTGAAGGAAGCCCTTCAAATAAACGACTGTCCCGATGCACTGTTGCGTCTCTCCCTCTCCCGTGGCGAGGGACCGCCCGGCCTCGACCCGGCCCTCTGCAAAAAGCCGACGATCGTAGTAATGGTTCGCCCTTTTCATGGCTACCCCCCGGAAGACTATGCGCGCGGCGTCACGATTGCCGTTGTTTCCGTCCGGAAAAACCTCACCTCGGCCCTCGACGCCGGGATCAAGTCGACCAACTTTCTGAACAACATCCTGGCGAAGATCGAGGCAAAAAATGCGGCGGCAATGGAAGGAGTGCTGCTCAATCAGGATGGTTTTCTGACCGAAGGAACGGTCAGCAATCTCTTCTTCGTCTCTCACAACATACTTTGTACTCCCTCGACGGAATGCGGGATACTGGAAGGGATTACCCGTAAGGTCATCCTTGAACTCGCCCGCGAAGAAAAGATCGTCGTCCACGAAGGCACCTTTCCGCCTGAAGCCCTGTCCAATGCCGACGAGGTGTTTCTCACCAACACCTCCTACGAGGTGATGCCGGTCAACCGTGTGGACCGGCAATCCTTCCGGGTGGGACCGATCACCCGCCGCCTCATGGAAGCCTATCGCATTCTGACCGGGAAGTAGGATCTCGTCCTGTTCCTCACTTTTTGCAATGCACGGCTGCTTCATCTCCTTCATGTTCGAAAAGCCTTAACTCCTTGCCGTATAAGATCTTTTCTCCTAAAATCAACTTGCATTCCATCGGAAACTATAATATGATAAAATTTATTAGAGTACCTTAATTCAAAACAGTATATTTCCGAAAGATCCGGCAGGAGCCTGTTTGTTTACAGGGAGGGATTGAAATGGGTGCAAAATTATTGCTGGCAGATGACAGTGTAACCATCCAGAAAGTTGTGGAACTGACGCTGGCCGACGAGGATTACGAAATTACCACCGTTTCAGACGGTGCGGCCGCTCTGGAAAAGGCCGAGACACTTCATCCGAACCTGATCCTGGCGGATATCGTCATGCCGGAACTCAACGGCTATGAACTCTGCGAGAAGATCCGTCAAAACTCCGCCCTGGCAGAGACACCGGTGATTCTTCTTTCCAGCACCTTTGAAACCTACGATGAAACCCGGGGCGCCACGGTCGGCGCCAATGATCATATCGTCAAGCCCTTTGAATCGGACGAACTCTCCCGGAAAATCCGGAACTGGATCGAAAAGAAATCGGAAGAAAACACCGTAACGGAAACCGATGCTCTTCAGGAGCAGGAAGTCCTTCGGTCGCTGGAAGCATCCGTCGCAGACGAAGTCCCGGAACCGGAGATCGTCGATGAAGACACCTTTGAGTTCGAGCTGACCGACGAATTCATGGAAGAAGCGGAAGAAATGTTTGAAGAACCGGAAGAACTACCGGCCGCCGCGGACATCCCGGAAGAAGTTCTGCCCGAAGAAACCCTCTTCGAGGAGGAACCGGCTGTATCGGATGCCCTTGCCGGCGAAGGCGTTCCGACGGAAGAGGAACCTTCGGAGATCGGCTGGGCCGAAACACCGGAAGAGATCGCACCCTCCCGGATAGAGGAGAATCCTCCTTCCCTGCAAGCTGAAGAGGAAGAGCCGCAGATGGAGGAGATCTCACCCCAGGAAAACCCCGCGGAGGAAGCGGAAATCGACCGTTCCCTTCTGGATGAGGAAGAGGTGGAGGTTTACGAAATCCCCGAAGAATTTGCCGAATCGGAAAGCGAAGATCCGACTATTGAAGAGCAACCGGCGGAAGAGAGCGTGGAAGAACCGGAAACCTACAGGATTGAGGACGCCCCCGTGGATCTGATGGATGAATTCATCGCTGCGGAAGAGTCCGTTGAAACTTCAGAGACCGTTACCGTGGAAGAAGACCTGATGGACGCGGAAATCCCGGGAGCCGTCCGGAACGAACAAATGCCGGAAAGCCCGGCCGCCGTTGAGAAGATGACCTCCTTCGAAGCGGATGCGGCGCCCGCCGGACCTGCGGAAACAGGAAAACCGGCGGAAGAACTCCGGACCACCACCGGGGAAACAATGGAAGAAACCACATCCTTTGATACCCTCTACCCGACGCAGGGAGCCACAACCTCGGAATGGTCCCCGGAAGTCACCTCGTTTGGCGGAGAACCGGAAGAGGTGACCGAAGAGGTCGTCGAAAAACCTCTGCAGACGGATGTTGCGGAGTCTTCCACACCTTCCGTCACGGAAGAAAGCCTTCGAAACATCGTGCAGGAGATGGTAAACCGGAAAGCCGAGGAAATGATTGAACGTATCGCATGGGAAGTCATTCCCGATCTTGCTGAAGTCATGATTCGAAAAGAAATCGAGCGGCTACAGCAGGAAGTGGAACATTCCTGACCCCAGAGAACTCACCTCCGTCTGATTCTGCAACTCTTGATCTCGAAAGGCGGGCCTTGTGAAACACACGGGTGTCTTTATTACCGGCACCGACACCGGTGTCGGCAAGACCATCATCACCGCCGCACTGGCGCGAACACTGCTCAACCGCGGGATGAACGTGGGCGTGATGAAACCGGTGGAAACCGGCTGTGCCCGAAGCCCCAAAGGGCTGATTCCGACGGACTCCGAATTTCTGATCAAGGCGGGACGATCCAAAGACCCGAAGACACTGATCACCCCCTACACCCTTGAAGCCCCGGTTGCTCCTTCGGAAGCAGCGGAACTGGCCGGTGTGGAAATCAATGATGAATATATCCTCGATTGCTACCTCAAACTGAAAGAACGGCACGATTTCATGATCGTGGAAGGGGCCGGAGGACTGATGGTCCCCATCTATCAGCGCCTTCTGGTCTCCGACCTGATCAAGTTACTGGAACTGCCCATCATCCTGGTCTGCCGCCCGAACCTGGGCACAATCAATCATTCTCTCCTGTCGATCCAATATGCTGAAGATCAGGGAATCCCAATCCTCGGATTCATCATCAACCGTCGCCGGGACGAGATCCATGCAGCTGAAGAAAAGAGCCCCATCCTCATCGAAAAGCTTTCCGGCGTCCCCTTCCTCGGCACCAAACCCTATATTGAAGATTCCCTCCTGGATGAAGAATTCATTGAAAAATCCGCGGAGTACTTCGAAGACCTGATTCAACTGGATTCCCTCGGACTGTAGTTTTCCCTTCACAAAGGAAGAGATACTATGATCTCTTCATCGGGAGAAAGGTGCGGGCAAGAAGCAGCACGGCACATACGATACAGAGCCACGCGAAGACGTCACCAAAACGGGTATACAAAGTCCGGCTGTGCTGTCGGAGGGGAAGGTCCACGGTGAAGGCGTCTTCCATGAAAATCTTTGTGGCATGGGCAATCCGGCCGTCCGGCATCACAGCACCGGAGATCCCGCTGTTGGCTGCACGAACGAGGGGGACCCGGTTTTCCACCGCCCGAAAGACGGCCATGGAAAAATGTTGATAGGGGGCAGAAGAACGACCGAACCAGTCGTCATTCGTCAGGGTCGCAATAAAATCCGCGCCTTCCTTCACAAAACGCCGAACCAGATCGGGCAGGATAATCTCGTAGCAGATCGGCGTACCGCATTTGCCTTTATCGGTTTCCATCAGCGTGATCCTTCTTCCGGGCGTCATGTCACCGATCTGATCGATCAAGGGATGAACAAAAAAAAGAGCCCGACGAAGCGGGACGTACTCCCCGAAGGGAACGAGGTGCAGCTTGTCGTATTTCCCCCGGAGTCTTGCACCGGGCGAAACAAGAAACACACTGTTGAAGTATTCCTCCTTCCCCTTCCGGATACGCAAGTCCGGACTACCGAAGAGAAGATCGACTCCCAGATCATCAATGAGGGCCAGTAATCTCGACTGGTTCTCCCGGTCGGCGGTAAAGAAAAAGGGAACCGCCGCTTCGGGCCAGATAATCAGATCAGGCTTTTCCGCAAGGGTCCGCCGGGAAAGCCGGGTCAGGATGGACAGGATCTTTTCCCGGAAGGCGGGGTCCCATTTTTCCTTCTGCTCGATATTCCCCTGAACGATCCCGACACGGATGGTTGCTTCGGGCACGCTGTTCCGACAGCTTCGGAGCCGGATTGCTCCGTAGGCCGCAACAAAGAGGAGTAAAAGGATTACTCCCCCCAGAGAGACGACAAGGTGCCGAAACCGTTCACGCCTCTTCAGCGAACGCAGTACCTCGTAAAAAACGACATTTATAAGAACAACAAGGAAACCGACACCATAGACACCGGTCACGTCGGACACCTGGATCAGGAGGAGATTTTTATACTGGCTGTACCCTAAAAGCGCCCACGGAAACCCGGTCAGGAGATGTCCCCGGGCGTATTCCAGCGCAACCCAGAGGGGGGGGGCGCCGATCAACAGCGGGATCCTCTGCCGCTCCATTCGCCCAACCCCCCAGGCGAAGATCCCGAAATAGAGTGCAAGATAAGAGGAAAGGAGCAGAAGGATCATCAGACTGAAGACACGCGGCAAATCCCCGTAGCGTTCCATCGTCACCGTCAGCCAGTAGATCGTCCCAAGATAGAAGACCAGTCCCGCAATAAATCCGCTAAAAAAGGAGGAGTTTTTCCGGTCGCAACGAGTTACGGCATACAAAATCGGAATCAGCGCAACGAAGGCCAGACCGGAGAGAGAGAACCGCGGGAAAGAGAGGGTCAGAAGAATTCCTGAAATGAGGGCCAGATACGCATCCGGGGAGGAGATCTTATCGTAGAAGGAACGTATCATGGAATGGATATGATTCGCTTATGAAAACAAGAGGTTGAGGAAATCCGGAACGAAGAATGATTTCACCATAGCAAATCCGCCTCTTCCTGTCAATTGATTGAGACGCTTTATTTTGACGACCGGGAAGATAAAACGTATAATAAGAAGTAGCGAAACAGGATCAAAATAGGGAGAAATGATCATGACAGGGAAACATCATTTCATCTACACAGGTCTGATCACTTTCATTTTTTTCCTGCTGTTTTCCGCCACACCCGTATTCGGAACCAACCTGGAAGAACTTTCAAACAATGCGGATGTCATCCTCTTCGGCCGGGTCGTCAAGGTAGAGTGCCGGTGGGCGAAATCGAGTATGAACATTCTGAGCCGGGCGCAATTCAGGGTAAAGATCTGCGTTAAAGGGAAGTATGCAGCAGGGGATCACGTCGAAATTGAGACCTATGGTGGTGTCATTCGCGGGATGAAACAGAAGATACCGAACTGCGCTGCCTTCCGGCCGGGAGAATACGCACTGGTCTTTCTCAAAGGAGGGCAAGGCGATGTCTTCTATGTCACGAACGGGAAAGAGGGGAAGATCTCCTTCGCCCGGAAAAAGGGAATGAAATCGGTGGCCGAAAGAAAAAAGCTGAACCGGATAATCCGGAACATTCAACTGGCATTGAAGTAACAAGGGACATGCCACGACGAGATAGAATTTTCTTCATGAATCCCGACCAACAAGAGAGAAAAAAACAGGGCCGGAGGGAAAACCCCTCCGGCCTTTTACTTTACCCCTGTAGCGGAAAGAACCGGACTCCTTCCGACGGCGGAGCAACGCTTTATTGCTCGGTGATCACAAATTTGATTCGCCGGTTCCGCTTCCGGCCTTCGTCGCTTTTGTTATCGGCAATCGGCTTGCTCTCCCCAAAACCGACAGACTCTATCCGGCCCGGATCAATCTTGTAATGCTGTTCCAGATAGGCCTTCACGGAATCAGCCCTTTTCTCCGAAAGTTTTTGATTATAAACCTCTGAACCGATGCTGTCCGTATAGCCCTCAACACGAACCTTGATGGATGGAAACCGTTCCATCAACTTGCCGGCTTCCTGCAGGGTCGGTTCCGACGAGGGCCGGATCGTGGCCTGATCGAAATCAAAGGTAATCCCTTCCAGGGTAAAGCTCGGTTTCTCCGTCACAGGTGGAGGCGGCGGAGGCGGTGGAGGCGTCGCCGGTTTGGGCGGGCATTTCCGTTTCACCAACCTTTTCGTATTTCGAACCAGTTCATCCGCAGACGGGATATACTTTTTTGCATTTCTCCAGTCTTGCTCACTGATTTCATGTTCGACATGCGCCAGTGTCGCTTCGGTTTTTGCATACGCCTGCGGGGCACACTCCTTTGCGTTGTGCGGAAGTTTATTGAACAACCTCAGCGTATTGTCATAGTCCCCCTGGATGGCCTGCTTCGTCGCCATCGAGGTGCAGCCGAAGAAAAACAGAGAAAGACCGAGCACAAGCAAGCACAATCGTTTCTCAACTCTCATTACAGTCCCCCTTCTTATTTAGATTTTTGCAGAGCCTTTTCCGCCATCGCCCGCGCCTTGTCACCAAAGACCTTTGCACTCCCGTCATCCGACTCGGATAATTCTTCTCTCGCAACATTGAGATGTTCCACGGCGCTGTAATAATCATAGGCGGCCTTCTTCCGCGCCCCGGCGGCCTGTGCTTGCTGAATCAGTTCCTCAACCGCGTGAATATCCTTTGGAGTATACACTGCACAACCACCCGTCAGCAGAGCAGCCAACAAAAAAACGGACAATCCCGACCATCGCTTCATTCCCTTCACCCCCTTCCAGGAAACAATAATATAATCATTAAAGAAAACCGGGAAAACAGACCGGATCTGACTACTGATACTATCTTTTCATCATGGTTTGTCAAGCAAATTTGACGAACTCCCTTCAGGCCCATCAAAAAAATCTTGCAATCGTCCGGAGGGTCTGCTATAAACCCGACGTTTGATTTACAAAAGGACGATATCCCTCATGCAAGCTTCCGAAGAAGAAAAAGAGCTGCACCGACTTATCCGTGAGGCGCTCAAAGACGGCCGTCTATCCTGTGCCGAGGCTTTCCGGATCGCAGGCGAACGGAACATCTCCCTTCAGAGAGTCGGTGAGGCCTGCAATCAACTCGGCATCAAGATCAATCATTGCCGCTTGGGATGTTTTCCATGACTTTCAGCTTGACAATTATATAGAAATAAATATAATAGTTTTAGTATTGTTTTAGAAAAACCGCCTTTAATTTTTTCAGGGAGCAATGTGATGCGTGAACTCGTAGAAAAAGCCCTCGACAAAATCCGCCCTTCCCTGCAGCGGGACGGCGGGAATGTTGAGCTTGTGGAAGTGGTAGACGGCGTAGTCAAGGTACGTCTGACCGGCGCCTGTGGGGGTTGTCCCATGTCACAGATGACCCTGAAAAACGGGATTGAGGCAGTACTGAAAAAGGAAGTGCCGGAAGTCAAAAGCGTGGAATCTCTCTGAGAGATTCCTGCAAAACAACCGGAATCCCGACAAATTTCGGAATTGAATAGATTCCGAGGAAACAATCCTGAGTGAAAGGAGGGAACAAAGTGGCTCATAAAATCACGGAAGAATGTGTTGCATGCGGATCCTGCCAGCCGGAATGCCCGGAAGAGGCAATCTCTGAAGGCGACATCTACGTCATCGATCCGGAGAAATGCTCCGATTGCGGCAACTGCGCCGAGGTCTGTCCGACCGACGCCGTCGAAGAAGCATAATAAAAAACCCGGGGCAACCCGGGTTTTTTTGATCCCTCCACGCACCGGATAGAGTGGTCTTTGCTTCATCCTGACTGTCGGCGGAATTCCTCGGGTAAAAAGCTGAATCTCACTCTCCGATGACCTTGACCAAACATCGTCTGTTTCTCGGCCCATCAAATTCACAGAAAAAAATCGACTGCCAAGTCCCGAAATCGAGTTTTCCCTCCTCCACAAGAAGGGTTTCGGACGAACCGGTCAGACCGGCCTTGATGTGCGCGTCGGAGTTCCCCTCGGCATGACGGAAGGAATGCCGCCGGGGGATCATCTCGCTGAGATGTGCGACGATATCCTTTCGAACATCGGGATCGGCGTTTTCGTTGATTGTCAAGGCCGCCGTCGTATGGGGAACGAAGATCACACAGATGCCGTCCCGGATGCCGCTGCGGTCCACGACCTTCTGAATCTCCGTTGTGACATCAATCATCTCCACCCGGGAACGGGACCGGATGATAACCGTCTCTTTCATTTTTCAATCTCCTTTCCGGTGATGAAGTCGTAAAAAGTCACGAAGCCCTTCGACCCTTCGGCTGGCTCAGGGCGAACGGTGTAAGTTATTGATATTCCGTTCGTGTGGTTCGGCTGGCTCACCATGCTCGGTAGCCTGTCGAACCATGAACGGAATCCGGAAAACGACTTTTTACGACACCATCTTTCGGTGGAGCATATCACTTTTCGCAGTAAAATCAACTTCTTCTCGACACAAAAATGTTTGACAAGGTACCCGCTGAACTATATAATGACTTTCGAATATTTTTTATTATATTTATGAAGGAGATCTCTTTGACAGCAAAAACCACGCCCACCTCCCCTGCATCAGGAAGATCCCCTGCGTCCCGAAAAGGCTTTTTCCGCAGTATTTATTATGCCTTCAATTCCATCCGGCTGACCGTCTTCCTGTTTATCACCCTGGGACTTGTCTCCATCATCGGGACTCTTATTGAACAGGGAGTCGGCCCGGAAAAGTACGCACGGGAATATTCGGAAGGGACCATTCATCTCTTCAGCGCCCTCGGCCTCTTCGACATGTACCACACCTTCTGGTTCTTCACTCTGTTGCTGCTCCTGCTCTTAAATCTGACGGTCTGCACACTGGAGCGCCTCCCCAAGGTCTGGCGCTTTGCCAAACGGATCAAGCCGGTTCTGGAGGAAGGCGACGAGAAAAAGTATCCGATCCGGGACGACTTCGATCTTCCCGGAGGCACGGAGAAGGTTGAAGCAGCCTTCAAAAACCTTGTCCGCCTCCCCTTTTGGATCATCCTTCTCGACATCGCCGCCGTGATCCTGGCAATTTTTTTCACTCGTCAGTACCATTTTAACTTTCTGGAGTTTGTTTCTTTTATTGTTCTGCCCCTTGGATATGTGGCCCTGTTGAACTTCCGGGGGAAGGTCGTACGCACGGAAAAGGACGGAGTTGTCCATCTCTTCGTCAACCAGTGGCTCATCAGCCGATTCGGGGTCTACATCACCCACATCAGTATTCTGATCATTTTTCTCGGTGCCATTGCCGGAAACCTGTTCGGATTCAAAGGCTACATGAATATTGTCGAAGGTGAGACCACCAACCAAATGTTTGTTCGCCAACCGAAAATGATCGACACGATTCTGAATGCCTTTACATCACTTACGTCAAAAACAACGGAGAAACACAAGACCGCCGATACCAAAAAATTCGCGACCCTGCCTTTTTCCATCCGTTGCAATGATTTCACCGTGAGCTATTACGACTCGGGACGTCCCAAGGAATATGCAAGCAAACTGGTGGTCATTAAAAACGGCAAGGAGATCCAACGAAAAACCATCCAGGTCAACGACCCGCTTGTCGTCGGGAAAACCTATTTCTATCAGTCCAACTATGGAGATACCGGTCGGCCCGGTCAGGTGGTCTTTAAGGTACAGGCGCCGGGAGGAACATTCAAGACCTACCGCGCGCCGGTACGGGGCACCATTCATATCGACGGCACCGACACCGATATTCAGATCATGAGTTTTATCCCGGATTTCACTATTACGAACGGCCAGGTCCGGGAGCGTTCCCGGGAGATGATCAACCCGGCCATCTATATTATGGGGAAAAAGGGAGATCACCTCCTTTTCAACGGATGGTTTCTTCCGAAATACCCCGACTACAGCATTGATACCGCAGGATATAAACTTGAGTTTATCGATTACTGGGGCTCTCAATACACCGGGTTACAGGTTGCCTACGACCCGGGTGTCGAGATCGTCTGGATCGGTTGCAGCCTTCTGGTCATCGGGCTTTTGATCTCCTTTTTCCATTCTCATCAACGGATCTGGGCACGCATCGATGGAAACCATATCGTCATCGCAGGAAGCGCACATAAAAATCGTATGGCCTTTGAAAAAAAGATGGACGACTTGGGAAAACTACTGCGAATATAAAGGAGTAAATCATGGAACTGCATACCCTGAGCCAAAACTGCTTTAACCTGGGAGGAATCACCTACCTGATTGCAACCATCTGCTACGTGATTTATCTGGGAAACCGGGGCAAGATCATCGGGAATATCGCCTCCGGCGTCACCCTGATCGGAGTCCTGGCCATGACGCTCGGCCTGGCCCTCCGATGGATGGAAGCCGGCCTTTCCCACCCCCCCTTCACGGATCTTTATGAAATTCTCCTCTTCTTCTCCTGGGGCATTGCACTGGTTTATCTCATCGTGGAGTTCAAATACAAGATCAAAATCGCCGGCGCCTTTATTATGCCGATTGCACTGGCGGCCATGGGAATCGCAACGCTTTCCCCCAACAAGGAGATCGAGCCGCTGGTCCCCGCCCTGCAAAGTTCCTGGCTTCATTTTCACGTCGCCTGCTCCACCGTGGCCTATGCAGCCTTCATCGTTGCCTTCGGATTCAGTATCCTCTACCTGGTGAAAGACAAGGTTCGCATGGAGGTTTTCGGTTTGAGCGTGACCGTCATCGGCTGGTTCTCCATGATTATCAGTAATACCTCCATTCTGACGGAAGGAGTCTTCCGCATGCAGCAGATGATGCTGGATCACGGAAAGCTCTATCCCGTCTATCAGCCGGGCACGCATACCCCCGTGTTGATTGAAGTCCCCGGGATCGGAAAACTTTTTCTGATCACCTTCGGACTCTATCTGCTGGCCATGATCATCCATATCGTTTATCTCTCCGTGAAAGAACGGAGTCTCTCCCGGTATGCATTGATATCACTGATTGTCGCCTTCGTGGTCCAGAGCATCTCCCTGCTGTTCTTTGTTCTCAAGATCAAGGAGATCCCGGAACTCAGCCTGCAATCCAACCCTTATGAAACGACCATGTTCTTCATCTCCTGGGGGGCCACACTCATCTACCTGATCATGTACTTCAGCTACCGGCCGCTCCTGGAAGCCCTGCCGGACAAGAAACTTCTTGATAACCTTTCTTACAAGACCATCATGGTCGCCTTTCCCCTGATGACCCTGGTCATCATTACCGGCGCCATCTGGGCCAATTATGCATGGGGGACTTACTGGTCCTGGGACCCCAAAGAGACCTGGTCTTTGATCACCTGGCTGGTCTACGCCCTCTATCTCCATGCCCGGATTACCATCGGATGGCACGGAAGACGGACCGCCTATATCTCGATCATCGGTTTTGCCGTGGTGGTTTTCACCTTTCTCGGCGTCAACATTGCTCTCTCCGGCCTCCACAGCTACGCATCCGGAGGGTAGCCGAAAATAACGATCTTCGGTACATTCAAGGCACAGGAGGGACGACCTCCTGTGCCTTTTCATTTGATGATGACTTCGCAAGTCAGGCATTTCGGGACCAACAATGGAGAACCTGGATCAAATCATCAAAGAGGAAGCAGGAAAGTGCATCCTCTGCGGGGCCTGCCAGTCCGTCTGTCCCGTCTATGCTGAACTCCTGGATGAAAGCCAGGTTGCCCGGGGGAGGATGGCACTATTGAAAGCCGTCTTTGCCGGAAAGCTCACAGAAACGGACAGGCTCGATCGAATCCTTTCCGCCTGTATCGGCTGCAAGGCTTGCTCCGCACAGTGCCCCGCCGGATCGCAAGCCGATTCTGCGAATCTCGCAGCGAAACTCCGTATCCGCCGGTCAGAGGGACTACCTTATTATCAGAAGATCCTTTCACGGCAGGTGTTCTCCCGGGCAAAGCTTCGGTCTGCCTTTGCCGGACTCCTCGATCTTCTGGGAAGAAAAATCTATGCGCCTCTTTCCCATCACCGGGGGTTCCAATCCGCGCTTCCCTACGTCCGGAACGGCAAGGGCCGCAATATCCCCCGTCACTCGGCGACCCCCTTCCATAAACGTCCATTCCTCCCGCCCGTCACGGGTGTACTCAAGGGAAAGGTCACCCTTTTTTACGGTTGTGCCGTCGACACATTCTATCCGCAGTGGGGTAAGGAAGCCGTTACACTTCTGCATCACGCCGGAATCGAAGTCGAGGTACCGGAAACCCAGAGCTGCTGCGGGGCACCGCTCCTCTTCATGGGGGACCGGGAAGGTGCGGCAAGGATGGCGAAGCAAAACCTTGCCGCCCTCAGCGGAATGAATACCGAGGCCGTCATCACCCTCTGCGCCACTTGCGGATCAACACTGAAAGAACTCTATCCCAAACTCTTTCCGGGGAAAACCCCGGAGACGCTCGCCGGCCGGATCATGGACTTCCAGGAGTACTGGATCCAGAAGGGACTGCCCATACCGTCCATAAAGGAGAAACCCGACAACTCTCCCCCCCTCCGGGTTACCTACCACGACCCCTGCCACCTGAACCGGGGCATGGGCATCAGGGAGGCACCGAGAACAATATTACAGCACCTGCCCGGAATTGAATACATCGAGATGGAAGATGCCGACCGTTGCTGCGGAGGCGGCGGACTCTTTTCATTGCGCCACTATGATCTCTCTCTGAAAATCGGCCGGCACAAAGTGGACCGGATCGTGGAGAGCGGCGCCGACATCGTAGCGACCGCCTGCCCCTCCTGCCAAATCCAGTTGGAGGACCTCCTCCGGCGGGCAGGACTCGATACCCGGGTCGTCCATGTCTGTGAACTCCTGCACGGCAGTGAAAAGGGCAAGACACAATTTGCTTTACATCGAAAAGAGCGGAAACTATAATACCGGAACATTTTACAGAGAAGGATGCAGAACTCTCGAATTCATGCAGACGGGCTTTTCATCAAACCGTCAAGGAGGCAAAATGAAATTCTTTATCGACACAGCAGACGTTGGAGAAATCCGTGATGGAATGGCACTGGGAATGGTGGACGGCGTGACAACCAATCCATCTCTTGTCGCGAAGACGGGCCGTAATTTTCGCGAGGTCATCGAAGAAATCTGCACGATCGTCGACGGACCGATCAGTGCCGAGGTGGTCAGCACGGATACGGAAGGGATGCTCAAGGAGGCCCGGCAGCTCGCCGACATTCATCCGAATATCGTGGTCAAGATCCCGATGACCGAGGCGGGGATCGCCGCCGTCAGTGTTCTGAGTGATGAAGAGATCCATACCAACGTCACCCTGGTCTTCTCCCCCACGCAGGCACTTATTGCCGCCAAAGCCGGTGCCTCCTATGTCAGTCCTTTTGTGGGACGGCTGGACGACATCAGCCATATCGGAATGGACTTGGTGGAGCAGATCGACACCATCTTTCAGAATTACGCCTACGAAACGGAGATCATCGTTGCCTCCGTCCGAAATCCGCTCCATGTCCTGGACGCTGCCTTGGTCGGCGCCGACATCGCCACGATCCCGCTGAAAGTCATCAGGCAGCTCATGCATCATCCCCTAACCGATGTGGGATTGAAGAAATTTCTGGCGGACTGGGAGAAGGTCCCGAAGTAGCCATTCGGCGTTCCCCCTGATCTCTTCTCTCTCGCAGGATGAGAAAGGGGGAAGGGATGAATCATATGCCGATCTACGAATTCTATTGCAAAGAGTGCAACAAGTCCTTTGAAACTCTCATCATGGGTGGAAAGAACGACGTCCATTGTCCCACCTGCGGCGGGGAGAATGTCACCCGTCAGCTCTCCGGCTTTGCCTCCCGGAGAACCGGGAAGGGGGGCGGTTCCTCCTGCAGCGGATGTACCTCCTCTTCGTGTAATTCCTGTCGATGACGACAGATGACAAAACACGCTTTAAGGAAGATCCCCGTCAGGCGCAATTCACAGAAGGAAGGCAAAAACCTGATGATGAGAAAACTTGGACGATCTCGACACCTACACCCGGCAAGTCTCTGAGTTTGCTTCCGTCACTCTGCGGGAATATGGAGAGAACTGAAAGGCGCTAACGGATCGTAGAGAGGACGTCGCCGCAGGAATAGAAGAAACGATCCTTTGGCTTTTTTATCCCTTCGTCTCTACCGCCACCAACCTCCCGATAGTCGGTACGTCCCCTTCCTTTCCCATCTGTTTCGATTTTTCTTGACTTGTCTAAAACGGTGTTATATTTTTTATTTTACTCATCTTAATATTATAATGTTCTCATAACAAAAAACAGGGAGTCACCGATGCAGGTGAAAGACGGAATTTTCTCCCGAAACTCACTCTCCGCAGAACGGGGCAAAACAGAGCGGATTCCAAAGAAACGGGGTGATTATGAGATAAAATCGGTCTCCAACGCCCTTGACCTTCTCGAGGCCTTCACGGGTGAAGACGCCGAATTGGGGGTTACAGAGTTGGGGAAAAGACTGCACCTCCACAAAAACAACGTCTTCCGGCTTCTGGTGACGCTGGAGCTGCGGGGCTACATCGAGCAGAACCGGATTACGGAGAACTATCGTCTGGGCCTGAAACCGCTGGAACTGGGAAAGGCCTTTCAGCGGCACTGCGGTCTAACCAGCCACGCCAAGGAAATCCTGAAAAGGCTTGTCTCCGTCTGCAACGAAACCGCTTCCATCGGTGTCTTTCGGGGAGGCAAAGTGATTTATATCGACGTAGAAGAGACCACCAAATCGGTCCGCGTGATTTCCCGGTTAGGTGCGGTCCTTCCCGCCTACTGCACATCAATCGGGAAGGTCCTGCTGGCGGCAAAATCCCGCGACGAAATCCTCTCTTATCTTCAGGAATCTTCCCTGAAATCTTTTACGGAAAAATCCGTCACCGACCCGGAGGTCCTGATTCATCAGTTCGGTCAGGTCCGCCGCCAGGGGTATGCCATCGACAACGAAGAGTATGAGGAATCGGTCAAATGTGTCGCTGTCCCCGTCCGGGATTACTCACGTACCGTCGTGGCCGGACTGTCGATCACCGGCCCCGCACACCGCCTCCCCGATGAACGGATTACACAGGAACTCCTCCCGCTTATCCTTGATGCGGGAGTAGATCTCTCTAAAAAATTAGGATACAATGTGGAAAGAGATTGACAAAGGCATTCACCAGGCACAAAGGGGCAAAGGCACAGAGAAAGGCCAAAGTCAAAAACATGAACCACGGGGAACTCGGGGGGTACGGGGAAATCAAAAACAATGATTCCCTTCTCGAAGGGGGGACAGGGATGAAGCTTGCAATCTCGGGAAAAGGAGGCGTCGGCAAGACTACCTTCACAGGGGTTCTGGCCCGCATCTTATCCGACCGGGGCTACACGGTCATCACCGTCGATGCCGACCCGGATGCCAACCTCGGCTCCGCCATCGGTTTCACGGCTGAGGAGACCGCAAAGATCCGGCCCATCGCCGAAATGTCCGACCTGATCGAGGAGCGGACCGGCGCCCGGCCGGGGAGCATGGGAGGCGTCTTCAAGCTCAACCCCGTCGTCAACGACATCCCGGAGAACTACTCCCTGAAAAAGGATAATATCCGCCTGCTCACCCTGGGACGTGCCAAAAAGGGCGGCAGCGGCTGCTACTGCCCGGAAGGGGTCTTCCTCAAACGGCTCTTAGGACACCTTCTGCTTCAGAGCAACGAAGTGGTCCTACTCGACATGGAAGCGGGGATCGAACATTTGAGCCGCGGAACGACCAGCGGCGTCGATGCCTTCATCGTCATCGTTGAGCCGGGCCGGCGGAGTTTACAGACCGCCGCCGATGTCAAGCGGATGGCCGCCGACCTCGGGGTCAAAACCATTTTCGTCGTCGGCAACAAAGCAGGATCGGAAGAGGAACGGCACTTCATGGAGGAACACTTTCCGGAAGAAGAACTGCTCGGCATCCTCTCCTACGACCGGGGGGTGATCGAGGCGGACCTTGAGGGGCTCTCCCCCTACGATACGAAAGCCGCCATTGTCGGGGAGGTGGAAGAGATCCTCGACCGGATCCTGCAAAAGACGGGAAAAGGAAAAGAGGCCCGCAGCGATGGATAAACAGACCCTTCGAAAAACCGTCCTGGCCCGGAGGGACACCCTCACCGAAACGGACCGGAAAGAGAAGAGCGCACAGATCGTGGAACGTCTCATGGAACTTTCCGAATACCGGTCGGCCCATGCCCTCTTCATCTATGCCGACTTCCGAAGCGAGGTCATGACACTGGCTCTGATGAAGAAGGCCCTCAAAGAGGGGAAACGGGTTCTCGCCTCGAAGACCCTCGTCACCGAACGGAGACTGCAACTCACAGACATCCTCGACCCGGACCGGGATCTCGTCCCGGATTACATGGGCATACCTGAACCGAGAGAGGAGATCCTGCGGGACATCTCCCCGGAGGAGATCGATCTCATCCTGACCCCGGCCGTGGGATACGACGAAAAGGGAAACCGTCTCGGGTACGGCGGCGGCTACTACGACCGGCTCTTTGAACGGATGCATCCCGACGCAAAAAAGATCGGCCTCGCCTTCGAGACCCAGATCGTCCCCACCGTCCCGACAGAACCCCACGATATCCCGATTCCGATCATCATTACCGAAAACCGGGTCATCCGAATCTGAATTCCGGGTTTTCTCCTCTCCCGACTCTATGAAGAATTTGCCTTCGCTCTGCTCTACGTCATCCATAACCGGAACGAGGCCTTTTATCTCGCCACACGGGTCGTCTCCATGCAGCAGAGACGAATCAAGCATGTTACACCTGTCATCTCCTGCAACGGAAAGAAAACGTGACAACCGACGGAGCGGCATCGACATCAGGGCTTGCAATCCCTGACAGACCCGCGGAAGAAGTCGAAAACCCGTGTGAGGAACCGCTCTCGCGCCTCCGCGTTCTGAAGCCGCCCCTCCTCCTCGACGAGAAGCCGGGGAAAATGCTTCATAAAAATAGCGGCGAACAGTCCCCGGCCGATTCCGGACGGCAAGCACGCGGCAGGATGAACCTCGACGTTCATGCCACAAGAGGGTGACCGGCTCTTGAAGATGAATCCGCACAGACCCGCCCCTTCCAGTTCCCGGACCTTCCGTTCAGACCACTCCAGCATCTGTGAGGTCCGGTCCCGACCGGTCCGGATCTCCACCAGGCCGGGCATCCCGGGATCCCCCGCAAGTTCCATCGCCTCCCGCGGAACCGGAAGGCCCATGCCGACCTCCGGACAGACGGGGACCCATTCCACCAGGCAGCCCATATCTTTTATGATCACAGGGTCCCGTCTGTCCCTCCCGTCATAGCGGACCTTTTCCCCCAGCAGACAGGCGCTGATGCCGACCCGGACGGAACGTTTAACATCGCCGGTTCCCCCGGAGATTGCGCCTCGTTCCACTTTGCAGTCTCCCTTTTACGACCTGTTCTTCCCGGTCCGCCGTACGAGAATATCATTCCTGGCTCTTCCACGCACGCAGGTCCGCACCGGTCGGATTTTGGAACACATTCAGATCAAACTCCGGCAGTGCGGCGAGCAGATGATCGAAGATATCCGACTGGATCTCTTCGTAATTTGCCCAGACCTGATCGTTGCTGAACACGTAGATTTCCAGCGGCAACCCGGTCGGTCCCGGATTCAGTTGACGCACCAGGAAAGTCATCCCCTGGTGGATCTTCGGATGATGCTTCAGGTATTCCCTGACGTAAGCCCTGAACGTCCCGATATTGGTCAGCCGCCTGCCGTTGACAAGCACGGATGGGTCCACTCCCAGCCTGCGGTTGTAGTCGGAGAGGGCCTTCCGCTTCTCGTCCAGATAATCCCGCAGGTACTGTATGTGCGAAAACCGATCCAGCATCCCTTCATCACAGAAACGTATCGAATTCATGTCGATATGGATGGCCCGCTTGATTCGGCGGCCGCCGGATTCCTCCATGCCCCGCCAGTTCTTGAAGGACTGCGAAATCAGGGCATAGGCCGGGATGGAGGTGATCGTCTTGTCCCAGTTCTGAACCTTGACGGTTGTGAGGGAGACATCGAGGACATCACCGTCCGCGCCGAACTGCGGCATCTCGATCCAGTCCCCTTTTCTCACCATGTTATTGGCCGTCAACTGGATCCCGGCGACAAAACCGAGGATGGCATCCTTGAAGACGAGCATTAAAACAGCGGTCATGGCACCCAGGCCGCTGAAAAAGACGAGTGGAGACTTCCCGGTGAGAATGGACAGGAGCAGGATACTGCCGGCAAGAAAGAGAATGATCTTCAGAGCCTGGACAAACCCCTTCAGGGGAAACCGCTGTGAAACCGGGAACTGCTGATATATCTCAAGACCGGCATTCAATGTCGCATTAGCCGCCAAAAGGAGGACCAGCACGATGTAAAGGAAAACAAACTCCCGAAACAGGGAAGCCGGAACCGGCTGATCCCGAAGAAGTATCGGTCCGAATTGATAAAAGAGGGTTGCCGGTACCAAGTGAGCAAGGTAATGCAGAACCCTGTTTTCGATAAAAATGTTGTCCCACTGGTTGCGGCTGGCCGTCGCAAGTTTTGCAATCCTCGGCAGCAGGATCTTCAGGGTAAATTTATAAGCAGCATATCCGGCAAGGAGCAGAACAAAAAAAGCAACGATTTCAAACAGAACAGCAGGATCGAAGCCTTGCTGAAGTGTGTGCATGATTTGTTGAGTTATGGAAGGATTTTTCATAAAGACTCTCCGAGTAAGGGACTGTTTGTTTCACGGGAACCGGGTTCTTCTTCACTCTCCCCACCTTCCCATGAAAAACCCCGGTTGGACACAAAATGGGTACACCGCGGATGTCACCACCTCACTCGAAGCAAGGTTGGGAAAGAGGGGTAATTGTGTTGCATGCGCTGCTCCAAAAAATCAAAAGTGGTTCGCCGCCTGTTGGAGATCCAGGGCAAACTGTTTGCATCGCCCCTGAAAGAATTTCCTGACCTCACTCCACACAGGCCTTTCATCCCCGCAATAACGGGGCTCCGGGTCACCTTCGGCATCTGTAAAATAGACCAGGGATTTACTGATCTGTACAGGACTGATTCTCCCGGCGCCATAGCGGTGAAAGAGATTGCCGGCAATCTTCCAGAAAGGGATTTGCTGTAGTATGAAATAGAGATCGATAAAATCTCTTTTCGCCCCTCGTTGATTGATTGCAATGATTTTCATCGATGCGATATCGACGACATCTGCAACTGGTATCCCCATATCATCCCGGGGTTTTTCCAGAAAAGGATAGTCATAGTGAAAAAAGGAAAGCTTTACCTGTCTGACCAGAACCGTCAAGGTCCCCTTCCCTTCCTGCAGTACGACCGGTGAAAGTTTCTTCCCTTTGATTTTCCGGAAGAGCTCTTCAGTGACAAAAGAATGGGATGTGAAAAAATCAAGATCCTCTGAAATCCGGTGTCCCAGTTGCAGGGCAAGAGCTGTCCCGCCCGCAAGAACAAAACGGTCTTTCTTGATCATCCCTTTCAATCGTTCCAGTATATTGCCGGTATTCTGCGGTAAAATTTCAGGATGGAGTTCCAAACCAGATTCTCCAGAAGTTCTTTGATCGCCCGGAAATCTTTCTGCTGACTTCACAGATCTCTATAATTTTACAGGATGGATATATTGATTGAATCCACCATAGAGCATGGAGATCTCCGAATTCAAGCACTTTCTCGATAATGTAACATGCATTCCGATGAAGCTCTATCTTTGAAACATCGGCATCCCAGAAAAGATAGGTAAAACGCTCCGGGATTTCCTTTTTCTTTTTGAGGATCTCGATCTTCTCCCGCACCTTCCGATTCGAAAGCGCACCAAGATACTGATGCACAACCTTGCCTCCCTTCCGGCTGGCAAGGTAAGCATACCGGCGATTGCCGATCTTTTTCACAACAACACTCATATGATCCCCGATTAAGATATTACCAAACAATGTTGTATAAGTCAACCATAATGCACATAGCCAATTTTAGAGAAAATAGGGAAAATAGAGAAAATAGGGACAGCGACCATTATAGAGAAAATAGGGACAGCGACCATTATTTACCTTTTCGGGGTCTGCCCCTCCCCTTCGACATTAAGTCTCGACCAACGATCTTTCCTATCTTCCGA
>JAADIO010000064.1:25393-25872 GCA_013151235.1 Deltaproteobacteria bacterium
CAAGGACGTCCTGTCAGCGAATTTTTTCTGATATCGTTCACCAGACGTTCATCCTCTTTTTCCATCAAATATCCACGCCAATCCTCAATCCGCTTTGTCAAATAACAATCTTTGGATAAAACAGGATCGGATATTTTATGGATGTGCCCTTTCGCACTTGACCACTTGTAATTCTCGGGGGATCTTACAATCTTTGCACTGACGGGATTCTTCTCTACATATCGAATGGCTGAATAAAGGTGTGCTTCATCCAATGGGCATGAAAAAAACCTTCCTTGCCATAAGTGACCCACTGCGCCTTTCTTCCTGTTAAAATATTGAGAATATCTCATGTGAAGGGTATTGAACGTCCTGGCCAAAGAGTCTTCGCTTTGCGGCACACAGACAAAATGCACATGATTTCTCATGAAACAGTACGCCCAGATTTTCAGACCGAATTTCTTGCTATATTCCTTGAGCCATGTCTTGTATTGAAGGAA
>JAADIO010000065.1 GCA_013151235.1 Deltaproteobacteria bacterium
GCCGGGGTTAATAATTTCCAGCATAACCCACGTTGGCAAGGGGCAGGCACTTTTTTGCCAACTGTCAGCCATTATGTCTCAGGACAGGCCCGCTCAGGGCGAACGGTGTAAGTGATTGATATTCCGTTCGTGTGGTTCGTAAAATTTAATGGACCGTTCGTGGTGAGCCTGTCGAACCATGAACGGAATCCGGAAAACGACTTTTTACGACTTCATCAATGTTTTCCGTGGTAAGTTGCTTTTGATTTTTTCTCACCCTCCATGCCGTCGCCAAGCATGGAAACAGCCGCCCGAAAGACATCATCCACCTGGATCTCCGCCATGCAGGCCGTCGTCCCCTCAGGACAGTCCCTCTTCAGACAAGACGAACAGGGAATGCCGGATCGGATCACGCGATGGTCCTCTCCATAAGGACCGGTCCGGACCGGGTCGGTGGGGCCGAAGAGGGCCACGACCTTCGTCCCCATGGCTGCGGCCAGGTGCATGGGACCGGAATCGCAGGTCACCATCAGATCGGCACGCTTCAGAAGAGCCGCCAGTTGCAGCAAAGAGGTCCGGCCGGCAAGATTCACCACCCGCCCCTTCACCTGTGACACGATACCGGCCACCCCGGAAGCATCGCCCGGTGAACCGACAAGGACCACGACAGCACCGAGGGACTGTACCAACCGGTCGGCCAGCTCGGCGAAACGCTCCGACAGCCATTTCTTGGTCTCCCACCGGGCGTTGGGGTTGAGTACCACGAGGGGAACACCGGATTTGGCGCCTTCCGCGGCAAGGAGTTCTCCCACCAAGGCTTCCACCTCCGGAGAGATCCGAAGACCGGGACCGGCGAGGGGGCCATCTATCCCGATCGCTTTCAGAACAAGGCCGTAGCGGTCCACGGCATGGATCGCTTCCTCCGGTACCGCGACCCTGCGATGATAAAAGAAAGGGGCGCCTTCCCGCGCGTTGGCAAAGCCTGTCCGCTCCGCCGCCCCGGAGAGGAAGGCGATCAGCGCACTCCTGAAAAGCCCCTGAAGGTCCAGGGCAACATCGTACCGTTCCCGGCGCAACGACCGGACCAGCCCGGCCGCTTCGGAAGCGGTCCTCAGGGAACGTGACCACTTCGACCACCGGTTCCGTTCAAAGAGGAAGACCCTGCGCACGGCGGGATGGGCCTGCACGAGTTCCGCATACTCGGGACGTACCACCCAGTCTATGACGGCGCCCGGGACGTGCGCGGAAATAGAGGAGACCACGGGAAAGGCGTGAATCACATCGCCTAAGGAGCTTGGCTTGAGGATGAGAAACTTCTTCATAACAACACGGTCATCACTGATTCTCCCCCAGGTTCTTCCGGATCAGAGAAGACCAGTCTTGTTTTCGATAAACTCCCCGCGATTTGACACCGACATAGATATCCCACAGCGACCCGAAATCGATCATCCAGTGATCCCGGCAGATCAGAGGATAAAGGTCATGAATCAGGACATTCGCTGTCATGGAAGCAGACAAGGCAAAAACCATATGGGAACGTTTCCGGGCAACTTCCAGCATCTGCTCCTTAATCGAGTCTACCTCCAGGAAACAGTTTTCCGGAGGAATTTCAATATATTCCACGTACGGAAAAACATCTTCGTTGAGATGCCTCAGATGTTCCGCTCCCACGACAACAACATCCATCTTCCTCAACTGCTCAATCAACGGAAAGAGGTCTCCCGCAAGATTGGCATCATGAAAGACATCGGCATCATGCCAGGCAAATTGAACTCCCTGATGCCGGATGAATCGGGCAATCGCCCGCCCATCGAGATCCATCGCCTTGGATTGAAAAGCGTAGTAATATTGCATCGGGTCAAGAATCGCTTTCCGTAGCCGCTCTCCCAATTCCGGAAAATAGACATGACCGTCACAGTTGGCCCCACTACGACCGAGAATGGCACTCCACTCCCCGTCGCCGAAGCGGGAAAATGAAAAGAGGCGTTTTTCCCGCAAAACCTCTACATAGCACTCTAATCCGGCACGAGACAAAGAAAGTACTCGAGACAGGACAAAACTATTTATACTCTTTCGTAAAGCCCTACGAAATGACATTGGACAACCTTTTTTGTTCCAACCGACCGGGCAGCCGTTCAGTTGACAAAGCAATAAATAACACCAGGCAATGTCCTCCCGGCCTGATAACCTGCAAAACAGGCATTACCGCGAACTAACCACTCATGAAACACCGAGATTATTGTCAATAATGCTACCCCAGTCCAGTCTTGTATGATATCCTCGAGATTTAACACCCACAAAAATATCCCATAATGACCCGAAATCTATAAGCCAATGATCATGACCGATTGTCGGGAACAGATCATAAATCATGACATTGCTTGCCATAGATGCAGAGAAGGCAATGACCATCTTTCCCTGTTTTTCTGCATATCGAAGAATTTCTTCTTCGACTTCATTTACTTTCAGAAAACAATTTTTCGAGGGTACTTCTATAAAATGACAATAGGGAAATAGTATTCTATTTACTTTTCTTAAATGATTGGGACCAACGAACAAAACATCCATTGTGCGCAACTGCTGAATCAGCGGATAAAGTTTGCCCTGCATACATGCACGATGAAAAACATCACAATCATGCCATATCAAATTGATACAATTCCGTTTCAGATATCCGGCAATCGCCGGACCATCGTGGGTCATGCATTGAGCACCAAGACTATAAAAGTAATTATAAGGGAGCAATAGCGACCGCCGTAATCTCTCGCCCAATTCAGGGAAATAGGTATGGCCATCACTGTTTTTTCCATCCCTCCCCCAAATGGCATTCCACTCTCCATCGCCATATCTTGAGAAAGAAAAAACTTTTCCCGTCTTCATTTTATCAAGATAATACTCTAACGGGTATTCGCGCACAGCAACCCGCCATAGAAAATACTTTCTGTTAACCCATTTATTTAGCGCCCTGCGTAGTGACATCTTGTCTATCGCCTCTTGCAAGGTGATTCACCGAAAAGGTTTCGGTCAGGAGAAAGTAATGGACTCCTTTTGCCTGAGTAACCCGACAATCCCGAAGAGTAACCCGGAAAAAAACCAAAACAGAAAACCATAATAACGACTCAACAAACCCACATTAACACTTGCCGAAACAAATAAGGCAATTTCGGTCCCCACAAGTACATGAATCAGCTCACTCTTCCGGGCATAAGGCAGCAAAGACATGACATAAACATATAACAAATAAAGAAACGACAGCAATGCAAAGATCCCGGAAGCCTGCCAGATCTCCAGAAGAACAAAATGCGGAAAATGGTTTTCTTCGGGTTGCAGGTTATGTTTCTTTGCATAACCTTTTGAGGCCTCAAAGAATGTATGGATCCCATAGCCAAGAACGGGCCGTTCCCTGATCATCCCCCATGTTCTTTTCCACGTCCCCATCCGGTCATGTACCCCCCCGGACAATGCCAATTCAGAAAAGCGGCCGGTAACCGGATGATAAAAATTAACAAGCGGGAAAATGATTAACAAAGCACCGCATATCAGCAGAAGATATTTTAATCTCTTCTGAACCACAGCAACATATACAAAGAACACTATACCCCCGAGCATTGAAGAACGGTTACCCGTAAGAACCAGCGAGGAAACAAGAAGAAATAGCGCAAGCAAAGCGGAAAACTTCCCGTACGAAGATAAATTACAAACCCAGAAAAATGCCATCGGGATCACCGCCACCAGGAACAACCCGAACAGGTTTATATTCTCGAACGTAGCACTTGGACGGCCAAGGTGCATCACATGCGGCATCCAGGACGGCAAATAATGCGCCGCCTGCAGGAAGGAATAAACCGAGAGGACGGAACCGACAATCACCAAGTAAATTGAAATCCGCTGAAAGAAATTACGCCGTCTGGACATCATATCCACCAGGACACAATATAACAGGATGGAATAAACGATTTTTTTTCCCTCCATCCAGGTATCATGGACCCCTATCCGGATAATAGACGGCAGAAAGAGACTCAGGGCAAAGACAGCGATTGCCATATTAATCGGTGTGTGCGAAAGAAGAGGTTCACGACTGGAAAACTTGTAACAACCATAGAAGAAAAATATCCACACAAAAAGGGAGTTGAAATGCCGCATTCCGAATGCAAAAGAAGTCAACAAAATAAAAATTGAAACCTCCGCCAGAAGATCCCAGGTAAAAGTTAACTTCGTAGCACGCTGTAACACGTATCCCCTTTCAGATACAGACCGCCTGAATGCCTCAGCATTACCGTTCACACCCGCAAAGATCCATCAAAGCCCCATACAATATAGGAAAGTTCGCCTGAACGGAATAGAATTCTTCTACACGCATTCGTCCTGCCCGGCCCATTCTTATCCTCACCTCCGGATATTCCAGCAAGTAAAAAAGTTTGTTTAACCAATCCTGATGCGTTTCCGCATGCAAACCGTCCACGCCATCACGTACGATTTCCGCATTCGCACCGACAGGGGAACAGATCACGGGCATCCCGGCAGCCATATATTGTACAATCTTCGTCGCACTTTTTCCCCGGGTCCACCGGTTATCCGGAAGGGGAGCCAGGCCGATATCCAATTCCATAAGATCGTGGACCTCCGTATCAAGGCCCCAAATCTTTTTGATCACAGGGAGTCCTTCAAGATCAAAGAAAGTATCACAAATAATATGCAGTTCAAGTGGAATTCCGGATTGTCCAAGCTCAAGAAAGACCGGCTTCAAGGCTTCAAGATAAGGAAGATTACTCCTGGATCCGATCCAGCCGATTTTGATGGAGAAATCTTCCGGGGCACGGGGGATCTCTTTTCGCACCGGATAGCGCGCAAGATCAACGCAGGTCGGAACCCGGACAGCCGGCGCACCGAGATCATGCACGATCTTCTCAAGGTAGGCATTCCCGGCAAAGACAAGATCGCACTCTTTCACCGTCCGTTCGAAGTTAGACCGGCGCCGCTTCCGCTTCCGGAAGGAATCATCCAATTTTTCCATGACGGCATCGTCCACATCGAAGATCAGACGATTTGCTTTTTCCCGCAGGAGGGCAAAATCCCGGTCACCGAAGAGGCGTTTTTGGATAAGGACCACATCATACTGATCCATCGCTGCGAATAAACGTCGTTTGGCCCACATTCCGCGGGGAACATCAAAGACCCGTGCATCGACCTCCGAATCACGGAAGAACGGAAGATACTGCAGAATCCGATAACGAGTCCGGGCGGCGTCCACCCCTTGTACCAGAAAAGCAATTCTCATTGGCCAGCTACACGATGCTCTTCACCAGCCGTACCAAAATCACCATTTACAACTCCTTCCTTCAGGATCATTAGTAAAATACTTCCGGTGAACTCAAATAAGCCTCCATGAATCCCGTTCATAATTGAACATCTGGAAATCTATCCAATAGTTGTTGTAAATAATATCGGCCATTTCCTTGGTATATATTTTTTTTTCTCTTCCGGAGGTTTGATTCCGAACAGGAAGTTCCATCAATTGTTTACAATAAGGGTTAATGTCTTGAATTCGCATCCAATCTTCATTGATTTTCTCAAACTTCCCGACATAATCGATAATAATTTTCATTCTTCTATTACAGATATATGAAGCCTGCGCCCGAAAATGTTTTTTGTCAATTTTCTTTGATTTACGAAAGGACGAAACAAACGTTTCGAACGTCTCATATGTTTGGATCATCTCTTTGACCCTCTTGTTGCCCCTTTTTGGATTGTTTTTATAAAAGTTATAACTACTATAAATTCTGTCATACGGATTCCTTACAAAACAAAAACTGAAAAACCGGTCCAAACCTATAATCGCTGAAGCAGGTGTATGATTCTTCCAGTTTTTCTCATCCACAAGTCCGCTGCTCCGCACTGAGATCCCTGCCGTTTTCGGGATATGTATATAAAGAAAGGGCTTTGCTTCCAGATTAGATTTCTTCGATTGGACCTGATTTTCATAATTCGATATAAAGCTACGGAAAATTTTTTGAAAAAACCAAGGAAAAAGATTAGATTTTGTGTTCACTTTTGCCCCATGATCGTTGCTGATCGCGTAAAAAGTCCACGGATAGAATCGACTTGTAAACTGCTACCGTCTCACCGGCGTTCCGTTCCAACGTAAAGCCCGTTGCCGTCTCCGGTGCCCGCCGGGACATGGCGTCCCGCCGGACCGGGTTCATCATTTCTCGAAAGGCATGGGCCAGGGCATCAATCTCATCTGTTCTTTCGATGACAAAACCGGTCTTCCCCTCCTGCACCACTTCAGAACCGCCGGCCATCTTCGTTGTAATGACGGGAAGACCGCACGCCAGGGCCTCAAGATGGACATTGGCGAAGGAGTCGTACCGGCTCGGCAGGACAAAGAAATCGGCAGCACCATAAAACCGCTCAGGGTCCCCGACCGGCCCGTGAAACAGCAGGGACCGCTCGACACCGAGGTGACGCGCCTGCCGGACATAGGGGATGGCTTTTCCGCGTCCGAGGACCAATACCCGGGGCCGCTCATCCGGAGCAAGGCGGGCCAGGGCGGAGACGACGGCGTCAAGCCCCTTGCGCTGGAAATTGTTGGCGGCGAAAAGGGCAACCACCTCCGATTCCCTCAGCCCGAGTTCACAACGCACCATGGAACGATACTTTTTTACTCCCGGATGAAACTGGCCATGATCCACCCCATTATATACAACGGTAATCCGGTCCTCCGGATAATCATAGTACTTCCTCAGGATCCTCTTTTCCAGTTCGGAAATCGTAATCACCCAGCCGGTATTTTCCCGTTCCATGATCTTCTTTTCAAAATAGTAATTCAAAATGTGGACGGGGTTGAAAAGGTGTTTCAAAAACCGCTCCATAAGCGAAGGGCATCGCACCTTCATCCACTCCCGGTGTACCTCACCCCCCAAACGGAAGACATCACAGGGATAAACCATGGTAAGGCTCTGCACAATATCCAGATCGTCCCGCATTTCCCGAATCATTTTCCGGGACTCCAGAAAGAAACCGAGGATTCTCAGGAAAGAAGGCTTTTTCATCATCGGAACGGAATGAAAAACAATCCCCTGCGTTTCCGGCTCGGCGAAAACCGCAGCAACGATGTGGACCTCATGCCCCATCTTTGCGAGCGCCCGGCTCAGATTCACAAAATAGCGTTCCGCACCGCCCTTGCCGCTGTCATAGTCCCGCATCACCAGGGCAATGCGGAGCGGACCGTCCGGATCTCTCTTCGCCCGCTCCCGCTCAAACACCATTCACCCCATCCCTCCCATCAAGAATCCCTGTAATATCGCCCTTTGCCACCCTCACGCGATTCCCCCTTGTCCGGACATGCACCAACAGTTTTTCATCAACCTGCTCCTCGATGCGGTGCAAAAAAAAGTTCCTGCGCCGCTCCCCGAACCGCCGGCACTCCAGGTAGGCCCGCAGGAAATCCGCCATGCCCGGCAGCGAGGTATTCATGTTTTCCATAAGGTCGACGAGAAAACGACTCACATCACGGGCAAATCGTTCCTCTTTCCGGAAGGATGCCTTCCCCGCACCGTCAAGGTCGATCAACCGCGCAATCCCCCGGACCTCTTCGGTCACCAGGATATTCGACCATTTCAGGTCGCCATGATAAAGACCGGCGCCATGGATCCGGGCCGCATCCCGGCCGATGGCGGAAAGGATCTTTGATTCCAGGAAGAGCGTCTCCCCGGCCCGCCGGTACCGTTCCGTCAGGTTTTCCGCTTCCGGAAGAAACTCATAGCAAAGGTAGCTTTCACGGGGGATTTTGAAACGTCTTCTCTCCAGCAGAGCAACGGGACGGGGAGTAGGGATCCCCGCCCGAAGAAACAGGTCCGAACGGCGGACCGCTTTCGCACCCCGGCTTCCTCCCAGCAGACTTCGCAGGGCTTGCATCCAGCCACGAAAACGGTAATGTTTCAAGAGAAACTTCCGCCCGCCACAGACAAACTGAACGGTCCGGGTGTTTCCCATCGACTTGAGAATCTTCGCCCGACCGTCGTGAAACCAGCGGTCGGGATCCCGGAGACAGTCCTGCAACCCGGGATCCGCATATTTCACATCAATCACGCCGATGAGATCGCTGCAATGAAAACAGGCCCCTTTCACCGTGCCTCTCCTGCAACATTCTGCTTCAAGAGTTTCAGGACCGTATCCACCTCATGCAATACGGCAGAAACCGTGATCCCCTTCATGCACCGATGGTCATCGCAATCGTAACGATAGCAGGGAGCACATTCCGCCCCGACACAGATATTCCGTTGCCGGAGCGGATCGGAGTCATGGCGCCACTTTGCAAACTCCCCCGGGCCGAAGAGGGCCACGAACGGCAGGCCAACGGCTGCCGCAATATGCATGGGCCCGGAGTCGACGGTGATCAAGAAGTCCACCCGACGCAGGAAAGCCGGCAACTCCCGGAGAGTTGTTTGTCCGGCGAGGGAAATGGACCCTTGCCGCATCTTTGCCCGAATCGACTCGATCAGTCCCTTCTCCTCCTCCGAACCGATCCAGCAGAGCCGCACCCGATGGTCCTTCACCAACGTATCGGCAACCTCGGCAAAACGATCCTCCATCCATCTCCGGGAAGGCCGCTTCGTTCCCGGCGACATCACGACCAGGGGACCGGGACCGGCGAGCTCCTCCAAGAGACGATCCGCCTTCCGTAGATCGTCCGCACCGAACCAATCGTAACGCGCCACCGGGTCGGGATCATCAATACCACAAGCCTCCGCCAATTTCAGGTTGCGCCGCAGCTCGGTTTCTTCCGGATCAAAGGAGGGTGAGCGGTAGAAAAGAGAAGGCAGTTTTTCCCTTTTCCATACCGAACCGAGGAGCACCTTCTCATACCCCACCAGGACCTTCGCTCCCCCCATGACACCCCAGGGAACCCTTCCGTAGTCCTGGGTGGAAATCACGAAAAGATCCGGGCGGAAGTTCCGGATTTCACGGATCAACCGGATCTTGTTTTTCAGTCCTTTGCCACGGACACGGATCAGACCGTCAAGATCAGGGCAGCCCTCCACGATCTCCACGCCCCCCGGATGCTTCACGAGGAGCCGGATTTCAGCCTCGGGATAGCCCCTGCGGAAGGCACGGATCGTCGGCAGGAAGACAATCATGTCTCCCACGTTCTGCAGGCGGGTCAGGAGAATTCGCCGTGGATTACGCAACAGTTGTTTCACCCCCGGACGTTTCAGAACATACGTCCGGAAACGGGAGAACCTGAAAACCACCCACAGAAGAGAATCGAGAATCATTGCCCTTTGTCTTCCCTGTCCCTGCTCACTTCTTCAAGATAGACTCGCTCGAAATTCCGGGCCACACCATCAAGAGAGAATTCCTCCTCCACTCGAAGGCGTGACTTTTTCCCCAGGTCGAAAAGGGCCTCTCTCCCCAAATTCAGGAAGCTCTCTATCGCTGCGGTCAGAACATTCACATCCGAGGGAGGAACGAGGCGCCCCGCCTCCATTCCCTGAAGAACTTCCGGGATCCCTCCGACATCGGATCCGACAACGGGAACTCCGGTGGCCATCGCCTCCAGCATCGACAGGCCGAGCCCCTCGAAGAGAGAAGGAAAAACAAAAAGGTCAATGCCCTGCAGGAAACCGGAGATATCGCGGCGAAACCCCAGGAACCGGACCTTTTCCTCAATCCCAAGGTGGACCGTTTCCTCTTTCAAGTCTTCTTCCAGGGGTCCATCTCCGACAATCTTTAGAAGGGCCAGGGGAAAACGGTCGAGAATCCGGGCAAAGGCCTGGAGAAGATAACGTTGGCCCTTTGTATGGACCAGACGACCAATATTCCCGATCACGGGCCAGTGATCCACATCCGGCGGGTCACGACGCAAAGGAAACCGGTCAAGGTCAATACCGTTATGTACTACATGGACCTTACCCGGATCGAGCCAGCGGTTCGCACACAGGATATCCTGCCGGACCCCTTCTGAAAGGGCGAGGATCCGCGCGACCCGTGGAAAAAGGAAACGGTTCGTCACTCTTCGGCTGAACGTACGGGACCGGCGCATGCTCCGGACCGAAGCGACAACCGGAATCCCGCGCCGACGGCTCAACGTAACAGCCAGGACGGCATAGAGAACACTCTTGTGGCGATTGCAATGAATCAGGTCGATCTTCTCCTCGTCCAGCAGAGATCGTAATTGCAGCGGAATCCTGAGGGCAAACCCTTTGAGTTCCTCCGGACCGAAACCGAGAAACCGAACCGGATAAGTTCCCGGCGTGACCCCATCTTCCGGTTCCCGTCCCAGGTAACATAAAACGGAATGAAAACGGTCTCGATCGAGACGGCCGACATAATCATTAACCGTATCTCCCGTCCGGCTGAACTTCGGTACCAGATGGAGGATTCGTATTTTTTCCCGCATGGTCGGCACCTGTCTTTGCAAGTCCATCACTTAGAACCGGAGGAAGCGCAAAAGATAGCACGATTTTTCTGCCGTATCAAATTTGATGGACTTGTAGAAACTCATATTTCCCCACCCTCACCCCTCCCCTCCCCCTTCAAGGGAAATGAAGTTCAGCGGAAAAACATTCCCCATAAATCTGCTCAACATCCCGGACCATCCGGTCAAGACTGAAGGCCTCTTCAATCCGTTTCCGGGCAGACCACGCCCTCCTCTGCCGTTCGTCTGGAGGGGAAACCGCAGCCTTCGACATGGCTCGGCTCAAAAGCTTGACTGCACCCGCGGGAACGGTCCATCCGAAAACGGGATCGCTCAAAACCTCCGGGATTCCTCCCGCATCGGAGGCAATGACCGGCACACCGACGGCCATCGCCTCCAGCAAAGCCAGGGGAAGGCCTTCGGCCAAGGAAGGAAGAACGAAAAAATCAAGTTCCTCCAAAAAGACTGCTACGTCATTCCGGAACCCGACAAAGTGAACCTTTCCTTCAATACCCAGCCTGCGGACCTCCTCTTTTAGACAGCCCTTCAGCGGACCCACACCGGCAATCTTGAGGACGGCCTCGGGGACGCGGGAAAGAACTTCGGCAAAAGCACGGAGAAGAAGGTCATACCCCTTCGTCGGAACCAGCCTTCCCATCGTTCCGAAAACCGGACGATCCATCTTGAGGAAACCGTTTCGTCGCAGGGGAAATCGTGATGTGTCGATGCCGTTGTAGACAACACGGACCTTTGCCGGATCAAGGCGGGGGTTGGATTGCAGGATGTCGTTCCGGACCGCCTTCGAGACCGCCAGAATCCTTGTGATGCGTGGAAAGAGTAAGCGGTTCGTCAGACGCCGCAGGAAAGTCCGCGTCCTTCCCATTCCATGGACCGTAATGACAACAGGTATGTCTCTGCGGCTTCTTCGTGCGGCAAGTGTCCCGTAGAGTGCTCCCTTGTGCCGGTGGCAGTGGACCAGATCGATCTCCTCGCTGTCAATCAGCGCCCCCAAACGGCGAACAAGGGAAAAGGAAAAACGGCGAAGCTCCCGGTGCGTACTTCCCATAAAATGAACGGGATATACCTCTTCATTTCCATCGCCGGGATTATGATCCAGATAACAGAGGGAGGAAGAAAAACGGCCGGTATCCAACCGGCCGACATAGTGGTGTATCAAATCGTCCCGACGACTGAACTTGGGGACAAGATGCAAAACCCGTCGAGGACTCCCCAAAATCGTGTTTTCAACGGCTGACCTCTTGGAATTCAAAGACGCCCCTTTTTTCTCAACCGGAAACGGGTCTTTCGAAGAATCTTTGTCATCCATACTTTTTTTTGCGGGATCAGGCCCGGATTCTCCTCAAGGTAGGCACAAAAAAAACGGACCCGGTCGGTCCGTGTAACTCCCTTAAAGGCATACATATTCGCCTGAACCAGGTTCTTGAGCCGTTTGCGATCCGGAAGATTCCGGTACCGACGTGTCCGCTCATTGTCTATCAGGAAAAATTTCGGGGGGTCGCCTTCCCGGACAAGGACGTTCCGCTCCCGGAGGTCCCCCTGGAAGATCCCTTCCCGGTGCAGCCGCCCGATCACCCGACCGTATTCCTTTAGGAAATTTCGTTTACGAACGATCCATGCCGCATCGCGGCCGGGAAGATCACGGTCAAGGTAAGCGGCAAGTTCCGTCACATCCGGCACCGCCTCGGTCACAAAGATCGAACGGACGACAATCCCGAGACGCCTCTCCTCCCCGACGCAAACGGGAGATGCGGTATCGAAACCATGATCTATGAGTATCAAGCTTCCCATGAGGGCGCGCTTCGCCCGGGACGAGCGGACCAACACCGACAACCGGTCGCGGAGATTGCGGAAGAGAAACTCTTTGTAGAAAAAATATTTAACCTCCCCTCCGGTCTCAGCCTTAAAGCGAACCACCTTCGCATAACGGGAGCTCGCAACCTTCTCCGCACCTTGAAGATCGCCGGAAAAGATTGCCGTTATTCGATCCCGCAGTACAGGGCTGTCATTGAAGGGAAGAACGAAATTCAACTGCAGGGAGGAACGACCGGAAGAACTCATGCCTCTTGGATCTTCTCCAGGAAAGCCTCGATCTCTTCGATGAACTCCTGAAAATCCTTGTACCCTCCCTTGCAGTTCTCCAGGAGTTTCCCGTCACCAATCATCCAATAACGGTGTACCAGGGAATTCCTGAAGTCAAAAAACGGTTTCAAGGAAGATGCAAGCCCTTCCGAAATCAGGTTATTTTCAAAGGCCTTCCGAACTGAATCGATATAGCCTTTCACCGGGACACCGAAATGCTTGGCGAGGATATGTTGCAAGACCAGCGAGATCGCTTCCGAAAGCTCCACAAGCGAGTATTTCAAACTTTTCATCAAGTGCCTGTTCCGGAGGATCTCTTCTTCACCATACTCACCGAACAGGTCTTCGATCTCCCGGACATTCGCAAGGATCTCCACAAGATACCGTTGGATCCGCGTCCGGTCGACCTTCATCGGAACACCTCATCCAGAAGGGCACAATTGACACGATACTCGTTGGACACCTTTTCGATTAAATCGGTGCGGATCTCGGGATCTCTGTCGACAAGGAGGAGACCGTCACAGAGAATATTGATCACAAAATCGTAAGGGGCATCGTTCATCACACGAACATCAAAGAAGTCGGCGGGGACATCGAGAAGTCCCGCCGCTGTCAAAGCCCCGGCAAGCAGTTCCCGAATATCGACGGAGACTCGGAAAGGGTCCTCCGGTGTTTTGAGAAACAGGAAGAGGTCGATATCACGGAAGGCTCCGCCGGTAACGAAAGAACCATAAAGGTAGGCAAAAAGAACCCGCGCGTCCGCCTTCAGCGTGTCGGCAATCAACCTTGTGATTTTCTCTTTTTCATCTTTTTGTTTCTTCATGACGCGATCCATCATGCCACGGTGCCGGAAGGATGTCAAACAATCGACAAGGTCCGTTCACCCTTCGACCCTTCGACGAGCTCAGGACAGGCCCTTCGACGAGCTCAGGACAGGCCCTTCGACCGGCTCGGGGCGAACGGGGCAGCAGCGGGTTCTCCATACCCGGAGTTTCGAATAATGCACCCTTCGTGTGCTTCTCGGATCAATCGTCCGTTCGTGTGCTTCTCGGATCAATCGTCCGTTCGTGTGCTTCTCG
>JAADIO010000066.1 GCA_013151235.1 Deltaproteobacteria bacterium
CGCCCCGGGGACCATCTGCAACTTCATCAGGGTTACCGCCCGGACCTCGTCCTTCGTGATCATCCCCCTATCGTGAGCCAGGGAATGACCGGCCGGTCCCAGCGACGGTTCCGGCGCCCCGTTTACAATTACCATGACATTGAGACCGGGAAAGCGTCTCCGTTCAATCTCGGAGAGCCTGCCGGCAACAACCTTCTCATCCCGGCCGCCAAGCCTGCAGCAGACCCAGGCCCGGCAATCATCCAGTCCGGCTTTCAGCAGGAGCCTCGCAATCCGCCCCGGGTGATTCTCCGGGCCGGTGAGCAGCCCGACCTTCCCGTGACGCCGGACGGCATCGACCACGGGACCGACCTCCCGTCCGTGAAGGGAAAGGAAGAAGGCGTCGTCCCAGGCCAGCCCGGTCCGGGCGAAGGCAATCTGCATGGAGCTGACATGGGGATGGACCTCAAGCTCACCTTCGGCGAACTCTTGTCTCAGGAATCGTGCTATCCCGAAGAAGTTGGGATCCCCCGAGGCCAAGACAACAACCTTCTTTCCCGCCTCCCGGGCGCGGGAAATCTTTCCGGGAAGGGATTTCAGGCGCCCATCAATGGCCAGCCTTGCGGCCGGAATCTTCCGGAACCCTTCCAGGACCTTGCTTCCCCCCACCAGGAGGTCGGCCTTCTGCACCCGATCCAGCATCGCCGGTCCGAGACTTTCAGGACCTTCCAGCCCCACGCCGATGATAAGGACCGGGTCTCTTTCGGTCATCTTGGGTTCCCTGTTCACGGCCGTTGTTTTTCCTCAATCACTTCATGTTCTTCATGGTGCAATGCTCTTCGCCTTAGACCTTCCCTCTGCTCCATTTGCGTACCTGCAGAACTTCACCACGGTAATCAACGAGAACCGCTTCCACCCCGATCTTCCCTTCGCCATATTTTTTCAGCGATTCCAGGGCCCGGTGGAGGATCTCACGATACAGGGGTGAATCACCGGGGAGAAATCCGGCCACCTCCCTGACGGTGTTGGCCTTCCGGATCTTCGTCACGGTCTTATCGTCCATTCCCAGGATCTGCGCCCATGAAGCAAACTGATCGAAGTCGATCTGTGACGCCAGGTGGTGGGTCTCGGGAAACCCCATGGCGATCTTGACCATCTTCCCCGGCATGGCGACAACGATCACCTTTGCAACACCCTTCGCCGCGCACCTTCTCACCGAAGATTCAACGTAGTCCCCCATCTGGATGAAGGCCTCTTCCGGAAGTTCCGGATAAAGACGCCCGGCTGCCTTTTCACTCGACCGGCCCGGCGTCAGGACAACGGTCTCACAGCCGCAGGCCAGGGCCACGTCAACCTGCACGGCAATGGTCTCTTCCCATGCCCTGGTGGAGATCGGCTCCACAATCCCCGTGGTGCCGAGGATAGAGATCCCGTCTACAATCCCGAGGCGCGGGTTCAGGGTCCTCTCCGCCAGGCTTTCCCCCTCCGGAACCTCGATGGTCACCTCAAAGGCTTTTCCGTTACTGACCCCGGCAAAGTTGATGAGGACATCGCTCACCTCGGTCTCGATCATCGAGCGGGGGACGGGGTTGATGGCCGGGTTCCCCACCGTCACGGGAAGGCCCGGCTTTGTCACCTGCCCCACTCCCTCGCCGCCGACGATGGAAAGATCGAATCCTTCCTCTTTCCCCTCGACCGGTCTCATCGTGATCTTCCCAACGATCGCTGCCCCGTTCGTAACATCCGGGTCGTCTCCGCCATCCTTGACGACGACGCAGGCGGCGGAATCCTCCGTGCGGGAGAGGAGCTTTGCAGGGAGGACCACCGGAGTACCGCCGGGGAGGGTGATCCCGATCCGGTGAATCTCCACCCCCGTCATCAGGGCCAGGGCCGCGCCCTTGGCGGCCGCCGCGGCACAGCTTCCCGTCGTGTATCCCCGCCGGAGCGGTTTTCGTGCCTCTTCTTCATTCATCAAAGAGAACCTCCCGCGGTTTTTTCAAGGTTCGCCGACGACTCTCCGAGGAGCCCGGAGGGTACAAGCTTCACGATCTCCCGCCGGGCCTCCCCGATGGTCAGGGGGATCTTCTTTAGCGGAAAACGGTCCTGCTCCTTGAGGGCCTCCATCAGCTCGGCGATATGGGGCAGATGGAGACGGCACCGTTCCATCTCCGACGAGGAGAGCAACGCCTCCGAAGGCGATCCTTCCCGGACGATCCGGCCCCGGCTCATGATCACGATCCGGCCGATATAGAGGGGAACGAGGTCGACGGCGTGGGTGGCGACGATCAGGGTCAGGCCGGTTTCACGGTTGAGCCTTTGGAGAAGGGTCATGATCGAGCGGACCCCCATCGGGTCCAGCCCGGAGGTCGGCTCGTCGAGGATCAGGACCTTCGGCTCCATGGCGAGGACCCCGGCGATCCCGACCCGCTGCCGCTGGCCATGGGAGAGCGCCGCAACGGGACGCCCGCGGTGAGCCGTCATCTCCACCCGCTCGAGCGCCCGGGACACACGCCTCTCCACGGTATCCTCCGGCAGGCCGAGGTTCCGGGGGCCGTAGGCCACATCCTCCTCCACGGTCAGCGAGAAGACCTGGTCGTTCGGATCCTGGAAAACGAATCCCGTTGTCGAAAAAATCTCCCGCTCCGGATACTCCTCCACCCGACGCCCCTCGAGACGTACCTCGCCGGCGGTGGGCCGGAGCAGGCCGTTCAACTGTTTGAGCAAGGTCGTCTTGCCGCAGCCGTTGGCGCCGAGGACCGCCACCACGTCCCCCTTCCGGATGGTCAGGTTGATCTCCTTCAGGACCTTCGTCCCGTCGGGGTAGGTGAAAGAGAGCCTTTCCAGTCGGTAGAGTTCCATTCTCACCTCAGCAGAAAGAAGAGAAAGAACAGGAGGCACATCCCCATAAGCTGCGGCATCAGGCGCTCCGTCTCCATGTCACGAACCTGCGTTC
Organism: Deltaproteobacteria bacterium; assembly: GCA_013151235.1. NCBI lineage: Bacteria > Pseudomonadati > Myxococcota > Myxococcia > Deltaproteobacteria bacterium. The sequence goes on from JAADIO010000066.1 coordinate 2,933, forward strand.
CCGCCCCCTCACCTCCCCGGCAGCGCATCGATTCCGTCAATCGTTCCGCCCGGTCGTAGGCCCGGATGAAGAGGATCCCCCCGAGAACCGAGGCGGAACGAAGAGCCTCCCGCTTCGAAGCGTAACCGAGGCGGACCCTCTGAGCCTCCCGGATCCTCCCTCCTTCTTCAAAGAGAAGGAAGATATAACGGAACATGAGGAGCCCCACCTCGATCAGGGTCTCGGGACAGCGGAACCACCGGATCGCCTCGAGCAGACGGTGCGAAGGGGTAGTCCGTGTTACAAGCCGGATTAGGGAAACACCCGACAGGACCTGCAGAGCGATCACCCCGCCGCGGCGGAGCCCCTTCAGCGTTGCGACAAGATGGATCCCGGCCAGGGTCACATCGAAGATGTGATGTACCCCTCCCATCCAAAAGAGCTGCGTTCCAAGGACCATGAGAGCGACCCCTGAAGGAACAAGAAACAGGCGCAGCAGGGCACCCGGCCGGATGCCCGAAGCGGCAAGGAGCCCGACGGCCGAGATAAGAAGCGCCGAGGGAAGGAGCAGGCTCCGGGCGAAAAGATTCAGGATCAGGAACCCGCAGAGGGCAAAGATCTTGACCCTGGGATCCACACCGTCCAGGAAGAAAGATCCTTTCCCCTCATTTATGATCACCCTCACGTCATGCACGGGTGGTCTCTCCCTCTTCCGCCCCGTTCTCATTCTCACGGAAGAACCTGCGCCAGTTATAGCCTGCGATAAATCCGCCCACAGACCCCGCGAGGGTAAAGACAAAGAGAAGCATGTCTCCCTTGTCCGTGTTGATGTAGGGGGCGCGGCCGGGACGGCCGTATTCCCTCGCATAGTGCTCCACCACCGTCTCATCCACACCCGACCAGTTCGCGGCGAAGACCGGGGTTACGATCCCCATCCACAGGAAAGTCAGCAACAACCATATCACAATACGTTTCACGGCTATACTCCTTAATTAAAATCTGTTCAAACCGTTCAAGCCGTTCAAGCTGTTTGAACCGTTTGAACAGCCTTGACGATCCCCATCCGGACGAGGATCTCCGGCCTGTGCCGGTGGACGTACCGGACCAACCCTCCCGTCATCACCCCTTCCAGGACGGCCAACGGCCCCTGCGTCGGCATGAAGGCGACGAAGATCTTCGTGATCACCTCCATCACGGGATGCGCCCCGTGCAGGGCCAGCCCCAGTTCCACCGATGTGGTCAGATAGGTGAAGAGATCCGCCGCAACCCCTGCGGCGAAGCCTGCCGCGAAAAGGGAGAGTCCCATTTTTCTGCTCCCCCTGAAGAAGAACCACCCGGCGAAGGAGCCCACGACCCCCATGGAGAGTACGTTTGCCCCGAAGGTGGTAATCCCCCCGTGCGCCATGAAGAGGGCCTGGATCAGCAGTCCCACCGATGCGACAAGGACGCTCGCGAAGGGGCCGAGGAGGATTGCGCTCATCCCGGTCCCCGCCGGATGGGAACAGGTTCCGGCGATCGGCACCGGGATGGGAAAACAGGAGAGGACAAAGACCGCGCTCCCTGCAATCCCGAGCAGGGGGAGATACCCCGGGACATCCCTCTTCCGCTGCTGAACCTGGCGGATCCCGAAAAAGATGAAAACCACCGCCACGGCCCACCAGAGTCCCGCCCAGGAAGGCGGAAGGATCCCCTCTGAGATGTGCATCGCGTAGGCAGGCGCCGGGAGAAAAACCAGAGACACCGCCAGAACTTTCGTGGAAAACCCTTTCATACCTTTTTCCTCCTTTCCTGCAGGACAAGACGGATCATGGCGTTGACCAGCGCCACGGCAACGGGGGTTCCTCCCTTCCGCCCTTCGTTGGTAATACAGGTCAGACCGCTTTGCCGCAAATCCCTCTTCGATTCAGCGGCATCGACGAAACCCACGGGAACGCCGATGACCAGCTTGGGCTGAATCCCCTCCTCATGATGGAGACGAAGGATCTCCCGCAAGGCCGTGGGGGCGTTCCCGATCACCACGAGTGCACCCTCCAGCATGGGGCCGAAGGAACGGACCGCGGCAGCGGAACGGGTGATCCCGGACCTCCCGGCAAGATCTATTATCCCCGGATCGCCGATCCGGCAGCAAATCTCACTTCCCCCGATGCGGGACAGCCCGGCACGGCTGATCCCGGACGCCGCCATATGGATGTCGGTGATGACCGGTGCGCCCTCCCCGATCGCCGCCATCCCGGACCGGACCGCATCCGGCGAAAACCGGAGGGAGCGCCCCAGTTCAAAGTCGGCGGTGGCATGGATCACCCGCCGGACCAGTGGAAATTCCAGCGCAGGGAAAGGGTGTTCTCCCAACTCCTCTTCCACGATACGGAAACTTTCCGCCTCGATCGCCGCACCCTTTGACGCCGACATCATGATATTTCCCCCTCCATCCCGGCCTCCCTCATCTCCCGGAAGCGGTTCAGCACAATCCGCGCAAGGAGCGGATCCCCGCCCAACTGATCCCCCAACAGGATCTCCACCTGAGGATACTTCTCCCGGCAGGACTCAACCACCGCCGGGATGTCTTCCCGGATATGGACCCCCATGTGAAGAAAATAGGGGATCATGAGAACCCGCTCCGCCCCCTGTTCGACACAGCGGTCGAAGGCCTCTTCGATCGTGGGAGAATTCAACTGCAGGAACCCGCACTCCACGATCGGCACCTCCCCCGCCTCCCGGATCCCGGCGGCAACGGAAAACATCCCGGCATTGGCTTCCTCCGCCCGGCTTCCATGACCGATCATCAGCAGCGCTTCCGTCATGTGAATGAACTCCTTTCTGTGATGCTCAGTTTTTCCGGTGGGGTAAGCCCCACCCTACATATTTAATTTTGATGGTGTCGTAAAAAGTCACGAAACCCTTCGACCCTTCAGCCGGCTCAGGACGAACGGTGTAAGTGATTGATATTCCGTTCGTGTGGTTCGGCAAGTTTAATGGACCGTTCGTGGTGAGCCTGTCGAACCATGAACGGAATCC
>JAADIO010000067.1 GCA_013151235.1 Deltaproteobacteria bacterium
TGCATAAACCGGCCTATAGTCCATCGAGCGGGCTCCGACGCCCTGCCCTCCTTTGTTCAATACATGAGTATAGATCATGGTTGTGCTTACATCTTTAGTGTCCGAATGGTGTCGCCCTTCTTCCCCGGTTTTGGTGTTCTTCCATTGTTTTTCCTGCGGGAAAACCCATTGCCAGCGCCACTCTTTCGGAGCATTCGGATATTTGCGATCCAAGGCACCGGGTATGGTGTGTGAGAAATGCGTTGATCTCCGGTTCGGCCATCTCTGCCGGGTGACGGACATTATGAAAATAGATGAAGCTTGACCCAATGGCAATAGGTCTGTACCCTTCGGCGGCTGTAGTGGCGGACGCGCAGGACCTCCCGCATCCGGTCGAGGAGTTTCGCTTTCGGAGTCGTGGACGCTGCATGGCAAAAACGCTCAGGGTGGAGGCACAAACGATCGGAGGAAAAATAGTATCCGGCATTTTTGCACCTATTCTTTAGGATAAACATACGTGATACTATATTTTGGACTTTCTTCTGTCAAGGCTTTTCTGGAGGACTTCCGGCGGCAAGAATCAATCCAGGACAATTTTATTCAATATCACTGTCCGCTTAATCAGGGTAAAGTTTTTGATAGAGAGTCTATCGGCGGTCACTCAGAAAAGGGCTGGTACCGTGGGTCCCTTCCGTTCCCCCTTCGACCCGCTCAGGGCGAACGGGGATCTGGTCCTGTATTTTGGTTGATGGGGTTTTCTCTGCGTTCTGCGCCTGGTGAATTCCGGCTTTCAGCAGCCGGCTTACTACAACGCAAGCACCTGCGTTTCGCCCCCTCAATCCCAACCTTCTCCCCCGAGGGAAAGAAGGGGATCTTTTGAATTTTCCCCCGTGACACCCCGTGTCCCCCGTGGTTCAATGCTTTTCTTTTTTCATTTGTAACCGTTCATTTTTCCTCTACTCCCACCCGGTCGCAGTAGTCGTAGAGCCGGCAGGCCCCGCATTTCGGACCGATGGGGCGGCAGAGGTTCTGCCCGTAGGTGACGAGGAGGTCGTTGATGACCTTCCAGTGTTTCTTCGGGAGTTTCTCCCGGAGGGCGAACTCGGTCTTCTCCGGGGTCGCGGTCGAAACATACCCCCACCGGTTGGTGATCCGGTGAACGTGGGTGTCGACACAGATCCCGTACTTGCCGTAACCGATGGTGACAACGAGATTCGCCGTCTTCCTGCCCACGCCGGGGAGGGTCAGAAGCTCTTCGATCGTGTCGGGCACACGGGAAGCAAAGTCATCGATCAGCCGCTTGGAGATTGCCCGGATGTTCTTCGCCTTGACCCGGTAGAACCCGACGGGGTAGATCAGTTTCTCGATCTTTTTGACGGGGACCTTTGCCAGGGTCTCCGGCGTATTCGCCACGGCGAAGAGACGCTCGGACGCGGCGGCGGTCGTTCCGTCCTGGGTCCGAAGAGAAAGGACGCAGGAGATCAGGATCTGGAAGGGGTCCCGGGTCTTCTCGGCCACCACCCCGACGATGGGGACCTTCCACTGCTTCACTTCCTTCTTCAGGATCCGGACAACAATGTCGATCTGTTGGTCATCCATTGTATTCTTGGTCTTCTTTCTTGATCATCGTAATCAGGAGGCAGAAATCGCCGTCCCGGGTAAACCGGGACGCTACTCATAAAACTTTCAGATCTTACGCCCCCTCATCCCAACCTTCTCCCCCAAGGGGAGAAGGAGAAATAACCGCTTAATACTTTTCAGGTTTGATTTTCTTCCCGATCTCCTCCATCAGGGCGTCGGCCAGTTCCTCTTCCCTGACCTTCCGGACAACCTTCCCCTTCCGGAAGACCAGCCCCACGCCCTTGCCTCCGGCGATCCCGAAGTCGGCCTCTCTTGCCTCGCCGGGGCCGTTGACGACACACCCCATGACGGCGACTTCGAGCGGCTGTTTCATCTTTGTCAGACGCTCTTCCACCTCCCGGGCCAGTCCGATCAGGTCGATTTCGCAGCGTCCGCAGGTGGGGCAGGAGATCATGACCGGTCCCGCTTCCCGAAGCCCCAGGGACTTCAAGATCTCGATCCCGACCCGCACCTCCTGCACGGGATCGTCGGTCAGGGAGACCCGGAGCGTATCCCCGATCCCGTCGGCAAGAAGAAGCCCCAACCCGACGGAGGACTTGACCGTACCGGAAAGGAAGGTCCCCGCCTCGGTGATCCCGATATGGAGGGGATAGTCGGTCTTGCCCGCGATCAGCCGGTAGGCCGCCACGGTCCGGGCGACGTCGTGGGCCTTGAGCGAGATCTTGATCCGCCGGAAATCGAGTTCCTCCAGGATCCGCACATGGCTCATGGCCGATTCGACCATCGCCTCCGGCGTGGGACCGCCGTACTTCTCCCACAGCTCCGGTTCGAGCGAACCGGCGTTGACGCCGATCCGGATCGGGATCTTCCGATCCTTCGCCGCCTCAACGACCGCTTCCACACGGTCCCGTTCCCCGATGTTCCCGGGGTTGATCCGGAGGCCGTCCACTCCGGCCTCGATCGCCATGAGTGCCAGACGGTGGTTGAAATGGATATCGGCAATGAGGGGAAGATCGGAGGCTTTTCTGATTTCGGACAATGCCCGGCCCGCGGCTTCATCCGGGACGGCGACCCGGACGATATCGCATCCCGCATCGGCGAGCCGCTCGATCTGGGACACGGTGGCTTCCATGTCACGGGTGTCGGTGTTGCACATCGACTGGACCGATACGGGGGCCGCGCCGCCGACGGCGACGTTGCCAAGCTGCACGGTCCTGGTCTTTCTGCGTTCGATCTTCATAACGACTCCGGGAGCAGACCTGATCGGATCACTTGAAGACCCGCATGAGGTCGTTGTAGAAGGCGAAGATCATGAGGGAGATCAGGAGGAAGAGACCGACCTGCTGGGCGATCTCACGTTTCTGCATGCTCAGGGGCCGTCCCAGCAACCCTTCGATAGCGAAAAAGAGGATATGCCCGCCGTCGAGGATCGGGATGGGAAAAAGATTGAGGATCCCCAGGTTGATACTGATCAGCGCCAGGAATTTGAGCAGCTCGAGCAGGCCGTATTGAATCTGCTGTCCCGCAAGCTGAGCGATCAGGATCGGACCGCCGATGGTGTCGGCGGGGATGACATGCTGAATCAGTTTGACCAGGCTCACGAGGATCAACTTCGTAATGTCCCAGGTCATTTGAAGCCCCTTGTAGAAGGCTTTGAAGGGGTTGTACCGCACGGAAATTGTCGGGCCGGGTTCCGGACGATAGGCGCTCAGGATTCCGATCTTTCCACGGATGACCTTCTTGCCCACGGGGTCTTTGGTTTCATAGGCTTCCGGCACCACCGGCAGGGTCAGGGTCTTTCCATCTCGAATCAGCCGTACGGAGAGGGAAACACCCGGACTCTTTCCGATGATCTCCTGGAGATCGGCAAAGTCGTTCAGGACCTTTCCACCGATGGCAACAATCCGGTCCCCGGCCTTGATCCCCGCCTTCTCCGCCGGAGAGTCTTTCACGACTTCCTGTACGAAGAGTTCAGCGGAAGAAATTCCCAGCACCGCCAATGTCCGATCCGAATCGGCCTGCACTGCCTGCAATTCCCTCGGCGTAAACGACAAGGTCAATTCCTGCGGCTTGTCCTCCCGTTTGACTGTCAGATGGATCTTCGCCGCGCGGTTCCGCAGAAGCGCCGTTTCCAGTTCCGGAAAAGTATGCACCGCTTCGCTGTTGACCGTCACGATACGGTCGCCCGTCGAAAGCCCGGCACGACCGGCGGGAGAGGCCGGATCCGAGACCCCTGCAACAGGCGCCAGGGTCGGATGGGAAATCCCGATGACAGAACGTTCTTCACTCTCTCCGAAGATGTTCTTCCGATCCCGCATCATCGGCCGGACCGTGATATCAAACTTCTTCCCCTTCCGGTCAAGGGTCAGGTTCAGGGGTGACCCGTCACTCTTCCGGATCCGGTCCGTCAACTCCTCCCACAACCGGACGGGCTCCCCGTTGACGGCCTCCACATGGTCCCCTCCCCGGATCCCGGCCTCCCAGGCCGGGGATCCCTTTTCCACCCGTCCGATGGTGCTGTCTTCCGAGGGATAGCCGGCCATGAACATCCCCATGAAAATGATCAGGGCAAATAAAATATTGAAAAAGGGACCGGCGGCAACGATCAGGAACCGGGAGAAGAGCGGCTGATTGTTGAAGGAACGGGCCTCATCCTCCGGCGATAAAGGTTCGTTTGGATCTTCGCCAACCATTTTGACATAGCCGCCTAGGGGAATGGCGGAAAGGCAGTACTCCGTCTCACCGATTTTCTTCCCAACCAACCTGGGTCCGAAGCCGAGAGAAAATTTCTCGACCCCTACCCGGAACCCCTTGGCCACCAGGAAGTGCCCCAACTCATGGACGAAGATGAGAATGCCCAGAACAACGATAAAAGCTACAAAACCGGATAACATAACGAATTATAAACCTCTTGAAGGGTTGGAGACGATACTGCAAGATGTAGATGTAAAGCATACGGTAACATACTGAAGTGTAAATCACAAACGGCTGATCTCTTCCCGTGTCTTCTTCCGCGTCGCAAGGTCGGTCCGGAGGATCTCTTCGGCGGTTTCATAATCCCGGTGTTCGCTCTTTTCCATCACCGACCGGATCAGGCGGGGAATCCGGAGGAAGTCGATCCGGCCCTGCAGGAAAGCGTTCACGGCCACCTCGTTGGCTGCATTCAAAACCGCCGGCATCACTCCGCCCTGCCGCAAGGCATCCTCCGCCAGAGAAAGGGCGGGGAAACGTTCACGATCGGGCGGCTCAAAGGTGAGCGGTCCCTGCTCGATCACGTTTAAAAACTCCACTCCGCTTTCCAGCCGTTCGGGATACCCGAGGGCATAGGCAATAGGGACCCGCATGTCGGGCAGACCCATCTGGGCCAGAACCGACCCGTCGTGAAATTCTACCATGGAGTGAACGATACTTTCGGGATGGACGACGATATCGATCCGTTCGACGGGCATATCAAAGAGCCATCGGGCCTCGATCACTTCCAGCCCTTTGTTCATCAGGGTTGCGGAGTCGATGGAAATCTTCCGCCCCATTTCCCACCGGGGGTGCCGCAAGGCATCCTTCGCCCGGACCCGTTCCATCTCCCCGCGGGTCATCCGCCGAAACGGCCCGCCCGATGCGGTCAGGATGAGGCGCCGGACCTTTGCGGTCTCCTCCCCGGACAGACATTGATAGATGGCACTGTGCTCACTATCGACGGGAAGAATCCGGGCGCCGGACTTCTTTGCTTCCTCCATGACCAGGCGCCCGGCCATGACGAGGGTTTCCTTGTTCGCAAGGGCGACTCTTTTACCTACCCTGACTGCGGCGAGGGTCGGCACCAGCCCGGCTGCACCGACGATGGCCGAGACGACGATGTCGGCTTCCGGGAGTGTGGCGGCCTGAATCAGGCCCTCCACACCCAAGGCAATCTCGGGAGCAGATCCCTTCAGAGAGGAGATCAGTCGATCCCTCTCCTCACCGTCGGCCACCACGACCCGTTGTGGAACGCAGGCCGCTACCTGGTCCGCAAGAAGATCCATGTTCCGATAGGCCGTCAGGGCGATGACTTCAAATCGGTCGGGGTGACGGGCAATCACATCGAGGGTGTTAACCCCGATCGATCCGGTAGAGCCTAAAACAACAACCTTCTGTTTCCGTAATGCCGACATGGGTCAGGACCTTTCCCTCAAGGACTATCCGATCCCGGACTGGAGAAAATAGTAGAGTGCCGGCGCCGCAAAAAGGATACTGTCAAAACGGTCCAGTACCCCGCCGTGGCCGGGGAAGAGAACACCGGAATCCTTGATGCCGGAAGAACGTTTCAGAATCGACTCCGCCAGATCGCCGACCTGGCCGATCAGGCCGAGTCCGGCGCCCAAAAGGGCCGGCGCCACTAACCCCTCCACGGGAAGGGAGAAGACAAGCTTCCCCACCCCACCGGCAATGAGGGAGCAGAGCAACCCTCCGGCCGATCCTTCGAGGGTCTTCTTGGGGCTGACCTTTGGGAAGAGTTTCCGTTTCCCGTAGCGGGTCCCGATATAGTAGGCGCCGGTATCGCCGGCCCAAACCGTCAGAAAGAGGAAGAAGACCCACGTCCGCCCGGAGGGAACCCCCCGCAGCAGGAGGAGATAACCGAAGAGATAGGGAACATAATAAAGGCCGAAACAGGTCACACTGATTTCCCGAACGGCCTGTCCCACGTCCCGTCCCGAAAAGGTCCGAAAGACCATGGCCAGGAGAATGAACAGGACCAGGATGCCGGAAACCAGAGCGCCGTCGCCGGCATAAAACCCGGCAAGGAGCAAAGCCCCCATGAGAAGACCCAGGAATTTCTGGAGGTGGAACCCCTCCGATTCCTGGAGGTGGTAAAATTCGTTCTGTCCGATGAGAGCGGTAACCAGAAGGGCAAGAAAAAAAATAAACGGCTCGCTGTAGAAGATCAGCAGCGCAAGAATCGGGAGACCGACCAGCGCCGTAAATACCCGTTTCGGAGGCATCTTACTCCCCTTCTTTGACCTGTTCGCCGGTCATCCCGTACCGTCGTTCCCGTGTCCGGTAATCGAGTAGTGCTTCGAGAAACGCCTTTCGTTTAAAATCAGGCCAGAGGATGGGCGTAAAATAGAGTTCCGTATAGACCGACTGCCAGGTCAGAAAATTGCTGATCCGCTGCTCTCCGCTGGTTCGGATGATCAGGTCCGGGTCGGGACAGTCCCTCGTATACATCCGGCTGCTCAGGACCGCTTCATCGATCTCCGACGGTCGAATCCGCCCGTCGGCCACGTCCTGAGCCAGGGACCGCACCGCGTCGAGGATTTCAGCCCGTCCGCCATAGCTTAAGGCAAGATTCAGGGTCATGACCTGATTCGCCGACGTCTCCCGCTCGGCCCAATGAAGAAGTTCCTGAATATTCTCCGGCAGGTCGTGAATCCTGCCGATGGCCTGAAAACGGATTCCATTCTCCTGCATCACCCGCACTTTTCTTTTGATATATTCCTTGAGGATCCCCATGAGCGCCCGCACCTCGGTCCGGGGCCGCTGCCAGTTTTCCACGGAAAAGGCATAGAGCGTGAGAACCCGGACACCGGTTTCCCGGGCACAGGCGACCACTTCGTCGACGGAACGAACCCCTTCCTTATGCCCCATGATGCGGGGAATGGAACGTGCCCCGGCCCATCGGCCATTGCCGTCCATGATGATGGCGACATGGTAGGGAAGAGCGGCAGGATCAATCTGCCGAAAGAGTTCCGGATAGAGTTTTGCCGTTTCGTTGCATTCTTCCGCAGGAGGCAGGTTTTTGTTCATCGGGCTGGTTGTATCCGTCATGGGATGACATCATTTTGCAAGGGGACCTTCTCAGACCGTCATGACATCCTCTTCCTTGGTCTGGAGGACCTGATCCGCTTTCTTGACAAACCGGTCGGTCAGTTTCTGAATCTCATCCAGGATCTTATGGAGGGCATCCTCGGTAATCTCTTTCTCTTTTTCCATCTTCTTGAGCTTGTCATTCGCCTCTTTCCTGGCATGCCGGACCGCCACCCGGCAGTCTTCGGCCATATTCCGGATTACCTTGACAATCTCCCGACGGCGCTCTTCCGTTAATTCCGGAATGGTAATCCGAATCACCTTCCCGTCGTTGGATGGGGTCAACCCCATGTCGGACGAAAGAATGGCCTTCTCGATCGACTTCAACGCAGACGCATCCCAGGGCTGAATAACAATCGTCCGGCTCTCCGGGACGGAGAGAGTCGCCATCTGGTTCAGACGGGTCGCCGTCCCGTAGTAGTCGACCAGGATATGGTCCAGAATCCCCGTTGATGCGCGTCCCGTCCGAATCCGGGCATATTCTTTTCTCAAGGCTTCGATCGCCTTCTCCATTTGTGCCTCGGTCTGTGATTTCAATTCCGCAATCATGAGTCCCCTCCCTGTACCAGGGTCCCGATCCGCTCACCGGTCAGGACCTTGTGGATGTTCCCTTCTTTCATCATATTAAAAACGATGATCGGAAGGTTATTGTCCATACATAAAGAGATCGCCGTGGCATCCATCACTTTCAGACGTTTCTGCAGGACATCGATGTAGGTCACCTCCGGCAGAAACTCCGCATGATCATCCTTCATCGGATCCGCCGTATAAACACCATCCACCTTGGTCGCCTTCATGATGACATCGGCATTGATTTCCATGGCCCGGAGAGCCGCCGCCGTATCGGTGGTAAAGAAAGGATTGCCCGTTCCGCCGCCAAAGATCACCACACGCCCTTTTTCCAGGTGACGGGCCGCCCGCCGCCGGATGTAGGGCTCGGCCAGTTCCTTCATCTCCAGAGCCGAGAGAACCCGCGTATCGACCCCCACATGCTCCAGAACATTCTGAAGGGCCAGGGCATTAAGCATAGTCGCCAACATCCCCATATAATCCCCCGTGGCCCGGTCCATCCCCTGGGCCACACCCGAGATCCCCCGGAAGATATTCCCGCCGCCGATCACCAGCGCAATCTCGACATGAAGCGACGTAATCTTCTTGACTTCCTCGGCAATGGTCTTCAGGGTCCCGGGATCGATCCCGTAGGCCTGTTGCCCCATCAGGGCCTCCCCGCTCAGTTTGAGCAGGACCCTCTTGTATTTCAGTTCAGCCATGAAGTCCGTTTCCTGTCATTCACCCTGCAACTGTGCCTGGATCTCCGCGGCAAAGTTTTCCTGTTTCTTCTCGATTCCCTCGCCCAATTCGTAGCGGACGAAGCGCCGGATCTCAAATCCTTCACCAATTTTCTTTTGGCTCTCTTCCATCAGTTTGGAGATTTTGATATCGCCATCCTTGACGAAGGCCTGCTCCAGCAGGCAGATTTCCCCAAAATACTTCTCGATCCGTCCGGAGACGATCTTCTCGATAATTTTTTCCGGTTTTCCCGATTCTACGGCCTGCTCCCGGTAAACCGTCTTCTCCCGTTCCAGCAGATCGGCCGCCACATCCTTGCGGCCCAGATAGAGGGGACGGGCCGCGGCGATGTGCATGGTCAGGTCTTTGAGCCGTTCCTGAAACTCCTCTTTTCCCGCCATTTCCGCCGTCGGGCAGGCGACCTCCAACAGAACTCCGATCTTGCCCCCCATATGGATATAGGAGGCAACCCGGACCCCTTCGCCGGAATAACGGGTAAAACGACGAACGGCCATGTTCTCCCCGATCGTGGCAATCCGCTCTTTCAAGTTCTCATCCACGCTGCGGCCGTCTTCCATCTTTTCCGCGAGAAGGGCCGCAAGGTCGGCCGGGGCCGAATCAAGAATCACCTGCGCCACCTGGTTGCAAAAACTTTGGAACTCCTGATTCTTCGCTACAAAATCGGTCTCGGAGTTGACTTCCAGAAGACAGCCGGCGGAGCCGTCGTCCGTTAACGCAGCAACCACCAGACCTTCCGAGGCGACGCGTCCGGCTTTTTTGGCCGCTGCGGAAAGTCCTTTCTTCCGCAGAAAATCGATAGCCGCCTCCAGATCTCCATTCGTTTCCGCCAGGGCCTTTTTGCAATCCATGATACCGGCCCCGGTCCGGGTTCGCAATTCTTTCACCTGTCCAGCTGAAATGCCGCTCATACTTCTCTCTCCTTATTATGATGGTGTCGTAAAAAGTCACGAAGCCCTTCGACCCTTCGACCAGCTCAGGACAGGCCCTTCGGCATACTCAGGAGAGCCGTGCTCAGGGCGAACGGTGTAAGTGATTGATATTCCGTTCGTGGTGAGCTTGTCGAACCATGAACGGAATCCGGAAAACGACTTTTTACGACATTATGCATCGTAAAAGCCTCAACAAGAGTCTCCTGTTGAGGATCGTATCGGATTATTCCGGGGCCGGTTCACTCGCCGCTGGAGCCGGTTCGCTTGCCGCGGGGGCCGCCGCCGTTTCCGGACTTGCGGGGGAGACCTCGCCGGCTGCCGCCATCATCTCGGCTTCCACCTCGGGCATCCGCTGCTCCTTCGCCTCGCAGACGGCATTGGCAATCTTGGCCGCGACCAGCCGGATGGAACGAATCGCATCGTCATTTCCGGGGATGATATAATCGATTTCATCGGGATCACAATTGCTGTCCACAATGGCGATGATCGGAATCCCCATGATCCGGGCCTCATGGACCGCAATTCGCTCCCGCTTGGGATCGACGATAAAGAGGGCGCCGGGCAGCCCCTGCATATCCTTGATTCCGCCGAGGTACTTCTCTAACTTAATCCGTTCTTTCTCGAACTTCAGCACCTCTTTCTTGTGGAAGCTTTCATAGGTGCCGTCCTCCTTCATTTTTTCATAACGTTTCAATTTGGCGATACTGTTTTTGATCGTATTGTAGTTGGTCAGGGTCCCGCCGAGCCAGCGCTGATTCATGTAGAACATACCGCACCGTTTGGCCTCATCGGCAATCGACTCCTGCCCCTGCTTCTTGGTCCCCACAAAAAGGATTGACTTGCCGTCGGCGACGATCTTCTTGACGATATTGTGGATCTGCTTGATATTCCGAAGGGTTTTCTGGAGATCCAGGATGTAGATCCCGTTCCGCTCACCAAAGATAAATTTCCGCATCTTCGGGTTCCAGCGATTGGTCTGATGGCCGAAATGAACTCCGGCTTCCAGCAATTCTTTCATGGTAACGATCGGCATACGTGGTTCCTCCTATGGATTAGGTTTGACCTCCATACCCTTCCACTCCCTCCGGGAACACCGCTTCGGTGCACCACCCGTCAGGATCGGGGTATGTGTGGGATTCCCGCCGGTTCGCCGGCCTCTCTATCGAGAGCCCCCGACTACCGTCGGTTGTGCTTTTGCACGGCAATACTTGCACAAACTTCAAACATGGAATGCTAACAAAATGATTCTTCGATTGCAAGAAAATTTGAGTGATCTTTTTGTATTGACAACCCTTCGTTGTTTTGATAATTTTAATAACATATTGTTTTTATTGATATATTCCTGCTTTTGTCCATACGGACAACTTTTGCAAACAAAATCCAAGGGGCCCTTCTCAAAGGAAACAGGCATGCACAAAATTCCGGGAAAGCTTCTCAGCACCCTCTTTCTTGCCCTCCTTCTGACCTTTCCGACCGTCCTCCATTCCATACCGGCATTCGGACAGAACCCCGAAAGCCCGGACCAGTGGATGCAGGAAGGAAAGAAACTCCATGATCAGGGTCACGACCGGAAGGCCGTCTCCTGTTTTAAAAAAGCCGTTCAGGCGCGAAAAGGTTTTGCCGACGCCTACTTCGCCATGGGCGTCAGCTATTACAAGATGGGCCGGACGAAAAAAGCCGCCGAAGCCTTCCGGAAAGTCCTCCGGATCGACCCCTCGTCCTCCGAGACCCACAACAATCTGGCCGTCCTCTACTCTCAAATGGGAAAAACGGACGATGCCGTACGGGAGTTGAAGGAAACAATCCGCCTGAATCCCGATTATCAGCAGGGTCACCTGAACCTCGGCGATCTCTATCTTTCACAATCAATCGAAGAATATCTCAAGGCGATCCGGAGCAAAGGACCGGACCATCCGAAGGTTCGGAAAAAACTGAGGGCACTGCTGACCGCCGATCCGAAGAATGCCGATTTTCAATTTGATCTCGGTCGGCTGAACAGCCTGGAAGGAAACCTCAACGGGGCGATCCATTCCTACCGGACTTCATTAAAACTGAAGGATCAAGCAAAAGTTCGTTTTGCTTTGGGACAGGCCTTCAAGAAAAAGAAGGCCTACACGGAGGCACTCAAAGAATTTGAAACCATCCTCAATACCTATTCCGATCCCGGGAAAGTCCGGAAAGAAATCGTCGAGATTACTCGAATCCGCCTGGCCTCTCTCACCCCGGCAACCTCCGTCAAAGCTTCTCCCGCCGCAGGCCCGGTGCAACAATATCAACTTCCGGCCCCCCTGCTGGCCCTGGAACGGGAAGGCAGCTCCGCCCTCCTCGTCGATAAGTCGACACAGACCCTCCTGCTCTACCGGAACTTGAAGGGGAAGATCCGCTACGTTCAATCCTTTGCCTGTTCCACGGGAGAGAAGAACGGGACGAAACGGAAGATGGGCGACAAACGCACCCCGGAAGGCATCTACCTCTTTACACGGAAGATCACGGACGGGGAACTCCCCCCGGAATACGGCGAGATGGCCTTTCCCATTGACTATCCGAATCCCTTTGACCGAACGCAGGGAAAGGACGGCAACGGGATCTGGCTTCACGGCACGAATGAGCCGATCCGTTCCTATCTGCCACAGAGAACCCTGGGGTGTGTCGTCGTGAACAACAAAGATATCGAAACGCTCGCTTCATTCATCCGGCTCCACGAAACCCCGATCATCATCTACGACAAGATCGCCTATACCGATCGTTCGGCACAGGACCGTGTACGTCGGGAGGTTTTCGATTTTCTCACAGCCTGGAAAACCAGTTGGGAACAAAAGGATATCGACCGGTTCATCTCCTTCTATGCGCCCGCATTTTCCAGCGGCAAATGGGACCGGACCGGCTGGAAGAAATACAAGGGGTATCTCTTCCGGCAGAACCGGCACATCACCGTAAACCTGACCCCCTACCGGGTCCTGCGTCACAAGAATTACCTGACCGTCACCTTCCGACAGGAGTACCGTGCCGACCATTACCGTGACACCGGGATAAAGCGGCTCTTCCTGGTCCGGGATCGAGGCCGATTGCGAATCCTCGCGGAGGAATGGCACAAAACATGAATCAGTTAAAAATACTGAAGAAAAATTTTATTTGACATTCATGGGCACAATCATATAGAATTGTACCTCTGTATAAACTGATATATTTCATTCAATACATTATAAGGAGGGAAAGATGCCTACCGCCGACAAAACTCTCGATTGCCAAGGGTTGAACTGCCCGCTTCCGGTCCTGAAGACCAAGAAGGCCATGGATGAACTGAGTTCGGGCCAGGTTTTGGAAATGCTTTCCACGGACCCCGGCTCCAAGAACGACATTACCGCCTGGGCCAAGCGGACCGGGAATGAACTGGTCGAATCCATCGAAGACGGAAGCGTTTTCAAGTTCTATCTCAAAAAATCTTAATCCGCACCGCAAGGAATCCTGATTCCCGATCGATCAAAACCCCACGAAGTGAAGCTTTCCGTGGGGTTTTTTTATGTGATGAGGCGGATCATGTCTCCCCCGTTTCCGGTGATCGGCAGACGCGCCCTCTTCCTGTACATGCTCTTCTTTTTATTGGCGACACAAGGATGTACGCTCCTGCGCCCTTTACCGGCCGGGGTTCTGGGAGAGTCGGCAACCCTCTCGAAGGTCCGGATTACCTTCCGCTTTCAACCTACAGATCGGCCGGCCCTGCCGCTCATCAAGAAAACCATCCAGGCAGCTCTCCCCCGCATCAGGAAATGGGGCCGAATCACTCATCCCGTTACGGTCATCATCTGTCCCGACCATGATGCCCTGGAACGGGCGGTCCACCGGCACGGCTACCGATGGCTCAAAGCCTGGGCCACGGAAAAGACGGTGTATATCCAGTCGCCCCGGTCCTGGCTTCTGTTCAGCAGAAAACGGTTTTCCGAATTAATGACGCATGAGCTGACCCACGTCGTCCACTACCAGACGGCGGGGATTGCAGCAAGCCGCACCACCCGTAACGACCCCCTATGGTTCCGGGAAGGACTCGCCTCCTGGACCGCCGGCCAGGGATACCGTCGCTATTCCCGCAGGAACCTGCTGCGCAAGCTACGCGCACACCCCGGCTTCCATCCACTCCGGCCCACGTCAAGAGAGATCAAGGGGCGGCAGAAGCTGGTCTATTCCGCCGCCCACCAGATGGTCACTTACCTGATCGAGGAATACGGAGAGGAGAAAATCCGGGAAGTGCTGCACCGAATTTCAGAGGGTTGTTCCTTTCACCAGGCCTTCCGGGCGACCTATGGCCTTACCGAAGAAACGATGATGAAGGGATGGAAGAGGTGGCTTGACAAATCGCCGTGCAACGACCGGCGCATCTAACGAATTTCGTCGTTCGCCGATCCGGGACCGTTTCCGTCACATCGGATATCGTGCGGATTTTTCGTGCTGTAAGGACGGACGGATGTCTCTACTTTCAAAAGATGGAGGCAAGCCGGTCAAAGGACTTGCGAAGCCGGAGGGAAACGGCGGCCAGCATTCCCTTCAGGAGTTTGCTGCCCAACTCCGGGTTTTCCCGGATGATCGTCTCCAGATCCTCCCGGTCGAGGGTCAAAAGATCGGCGGCTTCGATCACCACGGCGCTTACAGCACGTTGGACATTGTTGAGAATGCAGAGTTCCCCTACGATAGACCCTTTCCCATAGAGGCCGACCACCACCTGTTTTTCTTTAAACTCAGTCGCCTTACGGACTTCGATCCGGCCGGAGATGATAAAGGCCACATAATCCTCTTCATCACCTTCCTTCCAGAGAATCGAACCGGCAGGCGCCTGCCGGCAATGAAAAAAAGGGGACAGCACTTCGATATCTTGATCATTCAGAAAACTGAAAAACTGAAAATTCCGCTTCATTCTCCGGCAAATCGACTGTCTTGAATCCGTCATGACGACCGCTTTGTCTCCTTCGGTTTCTTTAATTCCTCAATTTTTGCTTCCATCTTCAACAAAAGAGCAGGAAAACCTTCCTGTTTGACAATATCCCGATAACTGCTCCGGAAGTTCCGGATCAGGCTAACCTCTTCCACCACGACATCATAGACCCGCCACTGCCCCCCCCGAAGGTGGAGCCGGTAGGTAATGGGAATCTTCACACTCGGGGTAATGATATGGGTCTCCACAATGGCCTTTTTCTTCCTGATCCGTTCCTTGTCATAGACGACACGTTCATTATGGTAAGTCTCAATCCGCCCGATATAGGTTGCCTCTAAAAGTTCCGTAAAGAGTTTCACGAATTGTTCCTGTTGCCCGGGCGTTGCTTTTCTCCAGTTCATGGCCAGGGTCCGCTGAGACATGGAGTGGAAGTCGAACCGCTTCCGGATGACCTTGCGCAGAGCCGCTCTCCGGACGTCCCGGTCAAGATCCTTCTGTTTGAGAATCCCGATCACGGCATCAACGGTCCCCTTCATCTGTGTCAGCGGGGAAGGATCGGCCGCCTCTGCAATCCGGCAACAAAAGAAAAGGACCAGGACGATCGACAGGGTTTTCTTCAACATTATCGACTCCTCCATGACAAGTCTGACGAAACCGATACCGATTCCCCGCTCCCTGTACCCGAATCCTATCACAAGAACAGGATTCGGGGAAACGATTCCCGGAAAAATCATTTCTTGATAAATCCATCCCTTCTCTGGCCGTAGGCGTTCCGAATAAAGAGATAGGGATCCAGGGATTCCCTCTTGATGCTCTCATAGGTGTCTTGGTCGAGGGAGAGGGCATTGACGGAATAATACGCCCGCACCCCGATCTTCGCACCATCGCCGATCCCCAGGTAATAAATCGGGTTCAGGGCACCGTCGGCCAGCAGACCGATCCCATCACGGAGGTTGCTCGGTCCGAGGAAGGGAAGAACAATGTAGAACCCTCCCCCGACGCCGTACCGTCCCAGGGTCTGGCCGAAATCCTCTTCCTTTTTCACCAAACCGGCATCGTTTCCGGCCGGGTCGAAGAAACCGGCACATCCCACGGTGGTATTCACAAGAAAGCGGGTCAGCTCGTTGCCGGCATCCTGGAATTTCAACTGCAATAGAGAATTTACGAACCGTACCGGTGTAAAAAGGTTGGAAAAGAAGTCCGCCACGGAGACCCGGGCCTGTTCCGGTACAATCCGGTAGGCCTTCGCCACCGGCTTGAAGAGGTAAAAATAAACCTTGTCATTGAACCGGAAGATCACACGGTTCACCGGTTCCAGGGGGTCGGGAACCTCCGTTTCCACCTCGTCCCCGAAGTCATCCTGAAAATCGGCATCGGATCCATCGTCCGAGGCCGTCTGCATTCGGAGGGTTTCCTCTCCGGAACGGACGGTTTTGACATCTGCTGCATGGGCAGGCAGGGTCAAAACGAAGAGAAAAAGCAGGACCACCATCATGGTTTTCATCAGCTTTGCTCCCGGGTCATCATTTCGAAACGGATCAGCTTGATTCTATCTTCCCATAGTCGGTCCGTTATTTCTTTTCAAAGATATACTTACTCACCAACTCCTCCAGGTTGATCGCCGATTCCGTCTCCGTAATCTCTCCGCCGGGTTTTATGTAATCTTCCGACCCCCCGGGGGTAATGCTGACGTAACGGTCTCCAATGATTCCGGCCGTACGGATCGATGCGATGCTGTCATCCTGCAGCTTGACCTTCTTGTTGATGGACATATCGACGACCGCTTCGTACTCCTTCGGGTCGAGCCTGATCGATGCGACCTTTCCCACCTTCACTCCGCCGATCTCCACGTAAGCACCGACCTTCAGCCCGGCAATGGAATCAAATCTCGCATCAACGGTATAGGTCTTATTGTTTCCCCAGAGTTCCACGCCGCCCAGCTTGATCGAGAGATAGGCAAAACAGAGAAACCCAAGAATCACGAATACCCCCACCGCCGTTTCGATATTAAGTCGTTTCATAGAGATCGGTCTCCTCCATCTCACTGGAATAGATCGGCCCCATCGTCGTCTCGACGAAGGAGCGGATATGTGGATTACCGGAAAGCTGAAACTCCTCCGGCGACATGCATCCCTGGATTTTGCAGTCGGCCAGCAGGGCAACATAGTCGGAGAGCTTAAAGATCTTCGGCACATCATGACTGACCATCACGGCCGTATATTTCAGGTGTGCCTGGGTCTTGTAAAAAAGCCGGTAGATCTCATTGCTCTTGTTTACATCCAGTCCCGTGGTCGGTTCATCGTAGAAGACCACCTTCGGATTCAGCACCAACGCCCGGGCCAGTCCAACCCGCTTCTGCATCCCGCCGCTGATCTGCGCCGGATATTTTTCTCCGGCCCCCTGCAAATCGAGCATCGAAAGCTTCTCTTCCACATTCCGACGGATCTCCCCTTCCGTCGCCTTTGTCCGCTCCCGAAGCGGCAGGGCCACGTTATCATAGACCGTCATGGAATCAAAAAGAGCAACATTCTGAAAGAGAACACCGAAATTGCGGCGTACCCGGTTCATCTCCTTCTTGTTCAGCCGGGCCATATCCTCTCCGAAAACGAGGACCTTCCCCGCATCCGGACGCACCAAGCCGAGCATGTGCTTTAAAATTACGCTCTTTCCCTGACCGCTTGCCCCGACAATGACCGTGGTTGTTCCTTCCCGGACGGTCAGATTCACCTTATCCAGAACCTTCTGCGTTCCGAAAGATTTCTCCACGTCCACTAATTGGATAACTACATTTTTCTGATCTTCACTCATTTAGCAGACCCGACACCGAATAAAGTCTGTCATCCACGGCACAGTAAAAAGCTCCGGATGCAAGACACAAAGATTTTGAGGAGAGAGGCGTACTTTATTTTTACGTCGCAACGAACTCAAAATCCGACAAACCCAGCAGACGGACTTTTTACGAAGCCGTCTAAAGAAGAATGGCGCTGATCAGGTAATCCCACACCAGTATCGTCACCGATGCCAGCACCACCGCACTGGTCGTATTCCGGCTCACACCCTCCGCCCCGAAACCACCGGAGCGGTCGAAATGGAGAAAATATCCCTTGGCCGCGGTCAGCCAGACGATCAGCAGGCCGAAGGTCAACGATTTTACCAGTCCCATCTCGATGTCCTTCCAAACCACGCTGGCGTACATCCCCTGAAAATAGGTCCCGCTGTTGACCCCCAACAGGTAGACCCCGACGAGACAGCCGCCGAAGATCCCGACCACGTCGAATATGAATGTCAAAAGCGGCAGGGAGATAATTCCGGCAATCAATTTCGGTACCATGAGGTATTTGTAGGGGTCGATGGCCATGCACTCAAGGGCATCGATCTGCTCGGAATTCCGCATGATGCCGATCTCGGCGCAGATGGCGGAACCTGCCCGGCCGATCACCATAAGGGCGGTGAGCACCGGGCCTAATTCCCGGATCAGGCTCAGGGCCACGGCCGATCCCAAAAGCCCCTCCGACCCGAACTTGCGGAGCGTATAATATCCCTGCAGTCCGAGGACCATTCCCGTAAAAGCACCTGTGAAGAGAATCACGAAGATCGACCTGGCCCCGATGAAATTGATCTGCCGAATGACGGGAAAGATTTTGTAGGGCGGTTTCAGGGCATTGACGATGCAGGAGAAAAGAAAGATCCCCATCCGCCCCGTATGTTCCACGAAGTATAGAAAACCATCACCTAACTTTTCCAGTGGCTTTTGCATCGTATCTTTAATTAATGTTAATGGTCTCGTAAAAAGCCATTCTCCGGGTTCCGTTCATGGTTCGACAGGCTTCCGAGCATGGTGAGCTTGCCGAAGCCATCGAAGGGGCAGGTGGACTTTTTACGACTTCATCAATGTTAATGGACCGGTGGGAAAAAGAAAAGAAGAGCAAAGACCGGAGAACCGATCGACCTCTCCTGCAAATATCCGTAACGAATTGTACTGTTCTTTTGTCGGAATAAAAAGTCTGGAACTTGAACATAAAATAGCACCACCCGTCCCTTTACGTCAACCGGAATCACCTCCAGCGAGGGAAAGAATAAAACGTTTCTTCTCCTTGATTTTCACCGCCTCTTATACTACTCTCCTTCCAGTCGGACAGGCCCACACAAAGTAATTTCATGGAAGGACGGAACAAGATGCCTCCATTGGAACCGAAAACTTCATCAGACTTTATTCGAACGATTATTGCGCAGGACCTCCGGGAGGGCCGGTTTGACGGTCCCGTCCATACCCGTTTCCCGCCGGAGCCGAACGGGTATCTGCACATCGGGCATGCCAAGTCGATCTGCCTCAATTTCGGGATCGCAGCGGAATATGACGGGGGGCTGTGTAATCTCCGTTTCGACGACACCAATCCCGCCAGAGAGGAAGCGGAGTACATCGAAGCAATCCGTGAGGATCTCCGCTGGCTCGGATTTGACTGGGGAGGCCGGGAATACTACGCCTCCGACTATTTTGACCGGCTCTACGAATTCGCATGCCGGTTAATCCGGGAGGAGAAGGCCTACGTAGACGACCTGACGCCGGAGGAAATTCGGGAATACCGCGGCACCCCCTTCGAAGCGGGGCGGGAAAGCCCCCACCGAAACCGGAGCGTGGAAGAGAACCTTGATCTTTTCGAACGGATGCGACAAGGGGAATTCCCCGACGGAAGCCGGGTCCTCCGGGCAAAAATCGATATGGCCCACCCGAATCTGAACATGCGGGACCCCGTCCTCTACCGGGTCCTCCACGCCCCCCATCATCGGACCGGGCACAAGTGGTGCATCTACCCCATGTACGACTTCGCCCACGGTCAGTCCGATTCCATCGAAGGGATCACCCACTCCATCTGCACCCTCGAATTCGAGGATCACCGCCCCCTCTACGACTGGTTCCTCGATGCGCTGAAGATCCATCACCCGCGACAGATTGAATTTGCACGGCTCAATCTCACCCACACCGTAATGAGCAAACGGAAGTTGCTGCGACTTGTCGAGGAAGGACATGTGGAGGGCTGGGACGACCCGAGGATGCCGACCCTTTCGGGACTCCGGCGCCGCGGCTATACCCCCGACGCCATCCGGAATTTCTGTACACGGATCGGTGTCGCCAAAAAGGCAAGCACGGTCGACATTGCCCTGCTGGAGCATTGCCTACGGGAGGATCTGAACAAGAGAGCCCGACGCGCCATGGGGGTCATCCATCCGCTGAAGGTCGTCATCGACAACTATCCTGAAGGAAAGGTGGATGAACTGGACGCCGTCAACAATCCTGAAGATCCCTCCGCAGGAACCCGGAAGGTCCCCTTCTCCCGGGTCGTTTACATTGAAAAAGACGATTTTATGGAAGATCCACCGAAAAAATTCTACCGACTGGCGCCGGGACGCGAGGTACGGCTCCGTTATGCCTACTTCATCACCTGCGTCGACCTGGTAAAGGATGAAAAAACGGGGGAAATCATCGAAATTCACTGCACCTACGACCCGGAAACCCGGGGGGGGGATGCACCGGATGGCCGAAAGGTCAAAGCAACCCTCCACTGGGTCTCGGCCGTCCACGCCGTCTCCGCCGAAGTCCGGCTCTATGATCATCTGTTCAGCGAAGCCGATCCCGACCGGGGAGAAGAAGGCAAGAATTTTCTCGACTGTCTCAATCCAGGCTCAAAGGAAATCCTGCGGGAATGCCGGATGGAACCGTCGGTAACGACAATGGAGAAAGGGAAGACGTTCCAACTGGAACGTCTCGGCTATTTCTGTGTCGATTCAAAGGATTCGGGCAATGATCATATCGTACTGAATCGTACGGTCACCCTGCGTGATACATGGGCCAGGATCAGAAAAAGAGGTTCAAAGCAGTAAATAACATAGAGTTCTCCTGCTGTAAGTATTCCAGCGGCCCGGTTTTCACCTTTGTGCCCGGGGCAGCCTCGCCCTTTACGGGTGACGAAGCCCTTTCCTCTATTCTCCCCTCAGAGTCGCCAGGAGGGTGGCGGCAAACTGATAGTCCACCCCCTCTTCCTCTTTGACTTTCTTGTAAAAGTTACACTCCCGGCAATTATCAAACTTCTTCGCGAAGGTCCCCTGGGTCTCACCCCCACACATCGTCCCGGCAAGAACCCAGCAGGACCGCCCCCCCTTGATCCCATCGTGGATACCGTCAAGCCTTTTCTCCATTGCTGCAGGACATTCTCCTGATTTAGAGACATTGGCCCCTCCCGGCTCCCGTCCGCATTCCTTGAACTCCCAACAATTGAGTTTGCTCATAAGGCCCAACCTCCATCGTAGAATCCAGAAGCATAAATGTAACTGTTCTATTACAATTTTACGTTTGAACCCCAGAACTGTCAATAATGACAAAGAGGAATATTTGACATTTACTTTACATATCGAATTAATATGAAATCGGTGTAGAGCCATTCATCCCTCTATAAAAGAGGATAATATCAGGATTGCTCCCTTGGTGAAATCCCATACTTTTTGATCTTGTATCCCACCTGTCGCGGCGTAATTCCGAGGACACGTGCCGCCCGGGCCTGGACCCATCCCGCCTCTTTCAGGGTTGCGAGAAGGCGCCTCCTTTCCATTTCTTCAAGGATGGAAAGGTTCTCTCCGTCTTCCTTTCGTCCCTTTCCCGGCGCCTCGGGAGATGCAAAGGAGATCCCCTCCCGGACATAAGCGGGAAGGTCCTCCAGGCGGGCTTCGTTTCCACGCGCCATGACGACCATCCGTTCGATATAATTTTCCAGCGCCCGGACATTCCCCGGCCAGGGATGCTCCATAAGGACCCTCATGATAGCCGGTGGTATACTCACATCCTTACCATTCTCCTCGTTGAAACGGCGGAGGAAGTGCTCGATCAGCAGCGGCAGATCCTCACGACGTTCCCGCAGGCTGGGAAGGAATATGGGGATCACGTTCAACCGGTAGTAAAGGTCCTCCCGGAATTTCCCTTCACTTACGGCCTTCTCCAGGTCACGGTTGGTCGCAACGATGATCCGGACATCGACCGCCAGGGTCTCCGTCCCCCCTACACGTTCGAATTCACGCTCCTGGAGGACACGGAGCAGTTTGACCTGGAAGGAGGGTGGAACCTCTCCGATCTCGTCGAGGAAGAGGGTCCCGCCGGAGGCCAGTTCAAAACGCCCCGGCCTCTGACGCTCGGCGCCGGTAAAGGCCCCCTTTTCATGACCGAAGAGTTCCGTCTCCAGCAGGGTTTCCGGCAGGGCCGCGCAGTTGAGCTTCACGAAGGGACCCCCGCTCCGGAGGCTGTTATAGTGAATCGCCCGGGCGATCAGCTCCTTCCCGGTCCCGCTCTCTCCCCGGAGCATCACCGTGGCGTTACTCCGGCTTACCTGCCCGACCGCCTCGAAGACCTCCTGCATCCGGTCGGACTCGCCGATGATATTCTCGAAACGGTACCTGCCGGCAAGCTGCGTCCGGAGGGATCTGTTTTCTTCCTTCAGGGCGGCCTTCTCCGCCTCCACCATCCGCTGGATCCGGACCGCCTGGGCGAAGGTCCCGGCCACGATCGTCAGGAAACGGATCTCCCGGTCGAAGGAGGCGCTGTGAGAAAAAAGATGGTCCACGCTCAGGACCCCGATCACCTTTCCATCGAGTTTGATCGGCACCGAAAGAAAGGATATCTCGTCCTGGTTGAGCCGGCTCCGCGAACCGGTCCGGTCGAGGAACATCGGTTCGGCGCCGATCTTCGGCACGATCATGGGAACCCCGGTCTTCACGACCTTTCCCGTCACCCCTTCGCCGATCCGGTAATTCCCTTTCTCCATCTCGTCCCGGGTCATCCCGTAGGCGGCCCGGATCACCAGTCTTCCCGTCTCCCCGTCGAGGAGGGTCAGGGTCCCGCGATTGAGACCGAGAAAGTCGGAGAGGAGTTTCAGTGTCGCCGCGGCCACACGGTCGAGGTCGAACGTGGTCGAGACGAGCTTGCTGATCTCGTAGAGCGTGGTCAGCTCCAGCACCTTCCTGCTTCCGTCCGGGCCACTGTGCGTGCGCCCCCTTTCCGTCTTCATGATCATCCGCGGCCCCTTTCCCGCCCCGCAACTTTTCTCAGAAGGAATAGCTCACGTTCACACCGCCATAGAGATTGCCGTCATTCTCGTAGAAACCGGCCTCTGCGGCGTCGGCGATATCACTGTTCACAAAATTGGAATAGTAAACCTGCGGCGTCACCGTGATCTTCTTCGTTACCGCACAGGCGAGGGCGGCGCCTATGTTGTAGTCACTCAGCGAACTCTTCTCAACTCCAAAATAGCCCTTGTGGTAGGCCCTGTTGCCCCAGCCGAGGGAACCGAAAAGGGAAAGGGTCGCCCGGTCGTTCAATTCGAAATCATGACCGACAGCGAAGGATATGTAGGTACCGTCGATGGCGTCCACGTCTCGGTAGAGGGTCAGGCTCGGCGAGAGGGGGGCGTCGAGGGAGACCCCGCCGTAGACCTCCTCGGTATGCCCCCCGCCGCGGGGAAAGTCGTAGAAGATATACCCCGCGGAGAGGCCGAAGATCCCCGCCTTGAACGAGTAGTCGAGCGTATAGTCGATCTCGTTGACGAGGTGGTTATTGGCATAACGGTCCTCGTCCATGTTGTAGTTCGACCAGAAACCGAGAGATAAACCGTTTTCAAAATCAATGGAGAAGTTCGGCTGGACCACGCCGTCTTTCCCGTAATTCTGACCCCGCCAGACGTAGTCGGTCAGGACCGATACATCGGCGTTGACATCAGCCTTGATCTCTCCGGCCGAAGCAGGACCGGCGATGAGTAAACCCGTGAGCATAGATAAAATCATCCATGAGAAGATTCGTCGTTCCATTCCTGTTCCCCTTTTCCATGTTCGGATTCAGGGGGCCGGGACACCCGCCCGGCCCCCATCCAGATTTCTATTGCAGCCCCGTGAGGCTGAAGTTCGAATAGGCCTCAAGGCCGTGCTCACCCACGTCGAGCCCGTCCTTCTCTTCCTCTTCCGTTACCCGGAGCCCCATCGTCATGTCGATCACCTTGAAGAGGATGAAGGTGGTCGGGAAGACCCAGAGGAAGTCGGCGCCGATCCCTAACAACTGCACCCCGACCAGCTTGACCGAGAACCCCGAGGCATTGAAGAGCCCCGCCGCCAGTGTCCCCCATGCACCGCAGACACCGTGTACGGAGACCGCTCCGACCGGATCGTCGATCTTCAGTTTCTGGTCGATGAAGACCACCGACAGGACCACAAGGACCCCGGCGATCAGCCCGATCAGCACGGCGCTCGTAATCGAGACGTTGGCGCAGCCCGCCGTAATCGCCACCAGGCCGGCCAGGGTGCCGTTCAGCGTCATGCTCGCCTCCGGCTTCCCGAACATCACCCATGCGGTGAGCATCGCCGAGACCGCCCCGGCCGCCGCAGCGAGGTTCGTGTTGACAGCGATCCCCGCGATGTCGGTGTTCGCCGCCGTCGTGCTTCCGGGGTTGAACCCGAACCACCCGAACCAGAGTATAAAGACACCCAATGCCGCGAGGGGGATGTTGTGCCCCGGGATCGCGCGGGCCTTGCCGTCGGAGGTGTACTTCCCGATCCGGGGACCGAGCACGATCGCCCCTGCCAGGGCCGCCCAGCCGCCCACCGAATGGACGACGCTGGAACCCGCGAAATCGATGAAGCCGAGATTCTCCAGCCACCCGCCGCCGTGGAAGAGACCGCCCCAGGCCCAGGAACCGAAAACGGGATAGATCACGGCGGAGATCACCGCGCTGTAGATCAGGTACCCCACGAACTTCGTCCGCTCCGCCATCGCCCCGGAGACGATCGTCGCCGCCGTCGCTGCAAAGACGACCTGGAACATCCAGAAGGCGAGTGTCCAGGGATCGCCCCCGCGGGTAAAGTCGGAGAGAAAGAATCCGCTCGTTCCGAACCAGCCGGTTTTCGTCACACCGAACATGATCCCGAAACCGACCGCCCAGTAGACGAGACTCCCCATGCAGAAGTCCATCAGGTTCTTCATTATGATATTGACGGCATTCTTCGCCCGGGTGAAACCGGTCTCCACCATGGCGAACCCCGCCTGCATGAAAAAGACCAGGAAGGCCGCCACCAGCGTCCAGACGAAATCGAGATGGTGCTGCACCTTCGCGATCGCCACGGTGTTCCCCGCGACGGTGTGTGCCGTACCGGCGCCGAAGGCGGCCGGCGACAGCGCAAGAACAACGACCCCTGCAATCATCAATCCTCTGCGAAACATTGCATGTCTCCTTATCCGGCCTACACGGCCTCATGCCCCCGCTCGCCGGTCCGTATCCGGACCGTCTCCTCCACGGGGATCACAAAAATTTTTCCATCACCTATTCGACCGGACCGGGCCTTTTCCAGGACCGTATCGATCACGCCTGAAACCCGGTCCTTCGGAACGACCACCTCGATCTTGATCTTCGGGATAAAATCGATGGTGTACTCGCTCCCACGGTAAACCTCGGTATGCCCCTTCTGGCGGCCATACCCCTTGACTTCGGTCACCGTCAGACCGGTGATTCCGGCATCGGTCAATCCCTCACGTACCTCGTCCAATCTTCCCGGCTGAATAATGCATTCAACTTTTTTCATTGCCTGACTCCTTTCTGATTTGATCAAATCAATCTTAAAACAAAGCAAGGGGAGTGCCAACCTCCCCCTGCTTCTCTATTTTCCAAAAATAAATTTGTAACACCCTGTTCTTACGGTCATTTACAGGGAGATCTCACGGCAGCCGGACTTGATTCAATCCTGTTCCGGTCGACGGGATTGAAGGAGACACGACAATCCCGTCGGCCGGTACGACAAAATCGTAAGGGATCCATCCTCCCGGCGGTCAGTCGTGGTAACCATGCTCACCGTGCTGTGTCTCGTCGAGTCCTCTCAGCTCTTCTTCATCGCTGACCCGGATCCCCATGGTCTTGTCCAGGACCCACAGGATCACCAGTGTAAGGACGAACGCGTAGAGGGCCGTCGCCCCGACCGCCGTCAACTGGACGAGGAGCTGCCGTCCGTTTCCTCCGATCAGCCCCGTCCCGCCGACCGTGGCGAAGAGACCCGTGGCGATCGCCCCGAATGTACCGCCCACACCGTGTACACCGAAGGCGTCGAGGGAATCATCGTAGCCTGCGCGGGACTTCAGCATCACGGCGAAGTAGCAGATGACCCCTGCGGCCAGCCCGATCACGATCGCCCAGGGAGGCGTGACGAAACCGGCGGCCGGGGTGATCGCAACCAGGCCTGCGACGATCCCCGAGGCGGCGCCTAAAGCACTCGGCTGTTTCTGCACCCGCCACTCTGTGAACATCCAGGAGAGCGAGGCCGCCGCCGCTGCGATCTGGGTGTTCGTGAAAGCCAGGGCCGCGCTCCCGTTCGAGGCAAGGGCCGATCCGGCATTGAAACCGAACCACCCGAACCAGAGCAGGCCCGCGCCGAGGAGGGTCAGGGTCAGGTTGTGCGGAAAGAAGGCGGTCTTCAAAAAGCCCTTCCGCCTTCCGAGGATCACGACCGCGGCCAGAGCGGAGATCCCGGAGGAGACATGGACCACCGTCCCTCCGGCGAAGTCGAGCGCCCCGAGGTTCAGAAGCCAGCCTCCCGTCCCCCAGACCCAGTGGGCGATCGGATCATAAACGACCGTGGACCAGATCAGGATGAAGACGACGTAGGTGGAGAATTTCATCCGCTCCGCCACGGCCCCGCTGATCAGGGCCGGCGTAATAATCGCGAACATCCCCTGGAACATGACAAATATATAGAGCGGAATGGTCCCGTGAAGCGTGGCCGGTCCGATTCCCTTCAGGAAGGCAGAACCGAGACCGCCGACGAAGTGCCCGACATCCGGACCGAAGGAGAGAGTATATCCGATCACGACCCATTGCAGCCCGATCACCGCCATCGCCACGAAACTGTGCATCATGGAAGAAAGGACATTCTTCTTCCGGACCATCCCGCCGTAGAAGAGGGCGAGTCCCGGCAACATCAGGAGGACCAGAGCCGTCGAGACCATCATCCAGGCCGTGTCGCCGGGATCGGGAGCGGCGGCCGCCTTCTCACCTGCAAAACTCAACGCCGGCAGGACGAGACCTGCCCCCATGGCAACCGGTACGTGCAAAAGCATCCTCCCGATGCGGCGGCCACACCGCAGACGGCTGAAAATTTCCGAATCGTTCATCTCATCTCCCTTTCTGAAAAACGGTTTATATAAAAAGTAAGACACATACCCATCAAAGCAATCCCTGTGCCTAAAGGAAGACAAAATGGAAGCAGTGACAAAAACGAATCTGCAACCTGCTGAAATGAATCGTTTTTTCATTGCCGGACAAAATGGTAGGAAGGCACGCGGAGGGAGATCCCGCCCACGGCGGAGAGGGAACACTGCACAACAATTGTGCATCCCACTCCCGGTCAGGTGAAAAAAGAGGATCAGCAGGACGGGTGGAGACCAGGAAGCGTCCATTCCGGGCCGGGTTCATCGACGAAGATCATCTCCTCCCCGCGGGTGGGGTGAAGGATCGTGAGGGAGCGGGCGTGGAGGGCCAGGGCGCGGTCACCGAAGGGAACCCTCGATCCGTACCGGAAATCCCCGATCACGGGATGGCCGGTATGAGCGAACTGGACCCGAATCTGGTGGTGCCTGCCGGTAAGAAGCTCGACCTCGATATGGGAGATCCCTTTTGCATAGCCGAGACGCCGGAACCGGAGCCTCGCCTCCCGCCCCCCCTCTTCCACGACCACGCTTCGTCCTTCCCTGCGGAGCAGGCGATGCGTCAGGGTTCCTCCGGCGGCAACCTTTCCCTCGACCATCGCCCGGTAGATCTTTCTCACCCGGCGGTTCCGGAACTGTCCGGCCAGGCGCCCCGCCGCTTTCGAAGTGCGGGCAAAGAGAAGAACCCCCGAAACCGGCCGGTCCAGGCGGTGAACTATTGCAAGGTAGACATTGCCCGGTTTGTGAAAGCGTTCCTTGAGGAAGGCACGGGCCATATCCAGGAGTGTCCGGTCCCCGGTCCGGTCCCCCTGCACCAGCATCCCCGCCGGCTTGTGGACAATGAAAAGATGGTTGTCAAGGAAGAGGACCTGCAGATGATTCATAAGTACCCCATGGAACAGGTTGCAAGAGGAACTTGTCGGGCGCTTTTCGCATGCAAGGACTCTCTCCGGTGATACGTCAGGCAAGGCCGGGGAAGAGTTTCAGAAGGCCCATGACAATAAACTGTACGCCGATCGCCGCCAGCAGGAGGCCCATAATCCTCGTCGCGATATTGAGCCCGGTTACGCCGAGTGCCCTGCCCAGCGGATCCGCCAGGTGCAAAACGGCCCATACGATAATTGACACAACAGCGATCCCCAGGGTGAACAGCAGGCGGCCTTCCCAGGTTCCTGCCTGATGTGCGTTTACGATCACCAGGCTGATTGCCCCCGGACCGGCCATCAACGGTATGGCCAGCGGCACCACGGCGATATCTTCTTTGCCCTGGGCCTCTGCCGCCTCTTCATCGGTATGACGGGCGCCGCTCATGCGAGAGTGCAGCATATCGATGGACATCAGCACAATCAGAAGCCCGCCGCCGATCCGAAGGGCCGATATGGTGATTCCGAAAAAAGCCAGGATGAACTCCCCGATCCATGCCGAGAGTATCAGGATTACACCGACGGCTATGGCGGCGACACGGGCGATACGACTGCGTTCATTCCGGGATTTACTTTCAGCCAACGAAAGAAAAACAGGGATGGCTCCCAAAGGATTTACAATCGCCACGACGCCGATAACGGCCTTGACAAGTTTCATGTATTCTGATGGCAGCGGCATACGCAGAAGCCTCCTTTATGCTCATGATGATGGTGATCGTTCCTGTTCTCCTCGTCCCGAAATGAGGGCGGTAATATCTATAAGGATCGACGGCAATGAGGCCCCGCGCGGGGAAGCAAGGTATTTCGCCTGCCAGACGGGGCCGAATTTATCCTTGTAACGGCGCAGCCCCTGAAAATTGTAAAAATGCGAACCATACCGAAATGCGAAGGCCCCCATCCGGTTCCAGAGCGGGGCGCAAGCATGGTCCGAAATGCCGGACAGAGGCGCCATCCCAAGACTGAACCATCGGAAACCCCGCTCTTTCCCCCAAAGAATGAGATGCGTAAAAAGAAAATCCATTACACCGTCCGGCGCCTCCGGACGGTACCTCATGAGATCGACGGAGAGTTCGCTCATGGAGGCCCCCTCCAGAACATTTGCAAAGGCATAGATTTCCCCGGCCCTTTTGGCGAGTCCGATGGGAAAGTGCCTAAGATAGGCCGGATCAAAGAATCCCATGGAAAATCCTTTTTCGCGGCTATGTTTCGCCGCAAGCCAGGTATCCGAAATCACCTGCAGGGAAGGCAGAACGGCAGGGACCTCCGCCGGATGGACAACCTCGAAGGAGTACCCGTCTCTTTCCAACCTGCGCAGAGCGTAGCGAAGCCCCTTTCTCGTTCGTCCTTCCATGGAAAAATTCTGCAACGGTACACGCGCCTCCTCGCCAAGTTTAAAGAGCGCCAGCCCGATATCAACGTACAGGTGCAGATGTTCCTGCCCGACCTCATAAAAGACCGGCCATCCTCCGTAACGATCACACATCTCCCCGAACTTCCAGATCAACTCACCCCACTCCTCTTCCGGCCCGACGGGGTCCCCCATGGCGACCCAGCTGCGTCCTTTTACGGCATACATAACAAAGGCGCTGCCGCTCCTGCTGTAGAGTATACGCTTATCCCCCGACAAGGCAAGATTGGCATAGGTTCGGGTCGACTGCCTGACAATATCACCCACCCGGTCCATATCGCCTTTCTCCCGGCTTGACGTATCTGGAGCCCGGGGCCGAAGCAATTTTGCCAAGGAAAAAAGCAGGACAAGGATGAGGACACCGACCATGGCACGGATGGATCGGGCCGCATCCGCCTTGATGGCAAACTGCCACCAGAGTTCATTGGAATATTGCACATGTTTATAAGAAAAGAAAACGAGCCACAGCGAAGAGATCAGGACCAGGCCGATGGCAAAGATCCAACCGGGGGTGAATCGCTGACTCAGGAGGGAGGCCCGCCGGTAGAAATATTTCCGGCAGGGGATGAGCGTCGCAAGCATAACGCCCAGGAGTACCGCTTCCTCATAGTCCAGCCCCTTCAACAGGGAAAAAACAATCCCGGCTGTCAGTAAAAAAACGGTCAAGAGGTAGGCCGCGTCCAGACGGCGTTGCAACCCCCGGGCCAGCAGGAGCAGACCGGCCCCCACAAGACTGGCAAGGAAGTGGGAAAGTTCCGTCACTGCGGGAGGGAAAAAGCGCCTCAGCCATTCAAGCCTCCAATGAACCACCGGCGTGGAAACGGAAAAGAGAAGAATCATTCCACCCCAGAAAGAGACAAGCGCAAGCAGCCATGGAACGGCAACGGAGACCCAACTGTCCGCCATACGTGCCATATTCTTTATCTTATTCCTGTGCCGGAGAAGTTCACGACCGCCGAGCAGGGCCGCTGCAAGGAGGAGCGGCAGGAGATAATAGATCCCCCGGAAAACAACCAAAGCTCCGACAACGGACGGCACCGGGAGATAGGGCTTCAGGAGAAGCAGAGCAGTTGTTTCAAAAACGCCGAGTCCTCCGGGGAGTTGGCTTGCCACACCTGCAACTTGCGCCAGGAGAAAAATGCCCAGGAAGAGACCGAAGGAAAGAGATGAGGAAGAAGGCAACAGTACGTAAAAAACACTCCCC
This sequence comes from Deltaproteobacteria bacterium, assembly GCA_013151235.1. Classification (NCBI taxonomy): domain Bacteria; kingdom Pseudomonadati; phylum Myxococcota; class Myxococcia; species Deltaproteobacteria bacterium. The sequence goes on from JAADIO010000067.1 coordinate 30,321, forward strand.
GCTACGATCCAGTCTAACGAAGCGATCATCGCCTGGGGAACCAGATGCCTCGGCCGCGGAAGACTCACAGTCCAATGATGGATGGTGAACGGTCTCCTGCGCATCATGCACACAACCAGATAGACCGACACGCAACCGAGAAACAACACCCCCAGGGGGCGAACCGTCGCAAAGCAAAGATGAAACCCGGCGGGAACGGGCAGAGGATCCCACAGGAAGATCACACCGCTCAGAATGAAAAAACCAAGCCAGAGGGTGAGCGTACAAAAGAGGATTACATTGCTGATTTCCAGTGCCGTCAATCCCCATGCGGAATACAAGGCATAACGCACCGAACCTCCGGCCAGCAGTGCGAATCCCATGTTGTTGCTGAAGGCGTATCCGACAAAGGAGGCCAGGCCGACCCGACGATACGGCAGCGGATGATCGATACTGCGCAGGGCAAGCAGATCGTAACCGGACATGACAATGTAGCTCAATACGGTCAGCAAAAAGGCAATCGATAAATCTTCAATCGAAATCTCCCTGAGATGGCGAATGATGTCGCCCAAGTGATATAATGCCAGCTCATGATGCAGCACCCAGAGCGCCCCGCCAAAGAGCAGCAGGCCCAGCAGGGGCGGAAGAGCCCGGAACATCAACTTTCCGGATCCTCGTTTGGGGTCAGAGCTACACATTTGATCCTCGTTTGGGGTCAGAGCTACACATTTGACATTTTCACCATTCGTTCAAGAACTCTCAACCGCCGGGCGAACCGTTTATCCGTAGCCCGCAGAACGTCAAGACGCCTCACTGTCTGGCTGACCGCCGAAACAGTCAGCCCACCAAAAAAATCTCCTATTTCACTCAAACTGCGTTCGCTGTACTTGCGGCAAAGATAGATCG
>JAADIO010000068.1 GCA_013151235.1 Deltaproteobacteria bacterium
GATCAATCCCGGGGCGACGGAGGTCCCCTATAACGGGATCGATGAGGACTGCAGCGCGGTTGAAATATTCAAGTATAATATGGAACATGGGCTTGCAGGTCAGGATGCCCTGCCTGATCCTCATCCGGATGATGATCTCGATCATGATGGTTACACGAGAGATGAGGATTGCGATGATCTGAACCCGGATGTGAATCCCGCCGCTGTTGAGGTCGGTTCTTTGGCTTCGGACGGGATCGACAACAACTGTAATGGAAAGACCGATGAAGAATGGAAAGACCTTCCCGATGGGAGTTTCGTCTTCATCGCGGATCCGGACCAGGAGCATATCGACTCCGGCAAGTCGGCAGGACTGCAGACCTATTTCTATATGGGGAGCAAGTGGCAGGCATTGACGGGGACCAACAACCTGCCGATGCTGGACAATCCGGATACGGGCAAAGACCTTATGCCGGCCGGCCTGATCTATTTTACATCGTCAGGGGATAACCTGCAGATCCTGGGGCAGCCGAAAACGACCGATTCCCTGGGGAATCTCGTTTATCCGGGAGATTACCGGATCGCCAAGTTTACTTCCCCCGGCGGGGAGTATACTTCCTATCTGCAGGCGCCTCTCAGTAAAGGCAAGTACAGTGGACAGGAGAGCGGTACGCCAGGGAAGCTGGAGTTTGACCTGCACACGGCGGAAGCGGATACGCAGTATGCCGGAATCAACATTCCCTTCCCCTACAGTCCGCTTGGGACGGAAGCCTATACGAACAAAAATGGTGAAGTCCACAGCGGGGTGCGGGCACAGTATCTGGGGACCTCGGCGGATATCGATATCAATGGTGACGGGACGAAGGATGGCAAGTTCGATTACTGGTCCGTAACCCTGGCGGCGGCCGGAAATGTACCGAATACGGTCCCCGGTTTTGCCGATGCGCCTTTCGGTCATGTCATGAAAGGATGGATCGTATATCTTGGTCCAAAGAAGAATGCTCCGCCCACGGCCGATGCCGGACCCGACCAAGAGGTTGAGGTCGGTACGGCCGGAACAACAGTTACCCTTGACGGTACGGGAAGTACCGATCCGGAAGATGGCACCCCGGCAGTATATTCGTGGAGCCTTGTCAAGAAGCCCTTGGGAAGCCGGACGGTCATTCTGAATCCCGGCGATCCGTCTGTTGATGTGACTTTGGACAAGATCGGATTCTATGCCTTTCAGCTTTCCGTGAAAGACAGCCAGGGGGCGGTCAGCCCGAATGATGAAGTTTCCGTCATTGCATTTGCGAAAACTTCTCTAACGGAATCGATTGATAGCGACCGTGATGGGATTCCGGATGATCAGGAATTAGGGACGGAATCGGCGAATCCCGATTCCGATGGTGATGGGACTCTGGATGGAGAAGATGTTGCCGACGGGTCCTCCCCGGTGACAGTCGATTCCGACAATGATGGGATTACCGACGGCCTGGATTATTTTCCGGTGAACAGTGACCTCTCCTTTGTTACAGAGAGTCACACGCAGGTGATGACGAATATTGAGTCGGTCCTGGGTGAGAAAGTCCGTGTGCAGGTTGGAAAAACCACGGGCAAGAATCGGGAAAATGGTGAGATCAGCACGCTCAGCAACCAGGCCGATATGAGCTATTTCAAAATCGTGGATCCTTCCGACCCGAGTCTGAGCGGGGTTGATCTTCCGGATGGCGCATTGGTCCTGGCATATAATATCGAGTACAATCTGAATACCTTTGCGCCCGGTGCCTCGGTGGCGGTGACGATCGATGTCCCCTCCGGGATTTCCAGTCCGGCGGTCTTCAAGGTCGTGGGGGGCGTACTTCAGAGATTCCCGGCCCGTGTTGATATGGCGGGAAGCGGCACGATCATGTTTAATGTTACGGATGGAGGTGCCGGGGATGAGGACGGAACCGCGAATGGTATTATCGTCGATCCCATTGTGCTGGGTCAGGCCGGGACGGGTGCAGATGTCGTCAACGTCTCAAGTAGTGGCGGTGGCAGCGGCGGTGGGTGTGCCGTTTCCGCACAGCCGGATGCAGCCGATGTCCTGCTTCTCCTTCTGCCGCTCTTTGCCTTGGCCGGTACGAGATGGGCGAGAAAACGGTTGAATAAGTAAAGAGTGTCTGCTTTCCGGGCGGGGGATTTCTCCGCCCGGGATTTTTGATGAAGTCGTAAAAAGTCCGTTCGACCCTTCGACCCTTCGGCCGGCTCAGGACAGGCGTACTCAGGGCGAACGGTGTAAGTCATTGANNNCCGTTCGTGTGGTTCGGCAAGCTCACCATGCTCGGAAGCCTGTCGAACCATGAACGGAATCCGAAAAACGACTTTTTACGAGACCATCATTTTTAAAGAGGATAAAATCCCCCCTCACCCCCCTTTTGTGTACACAAGGCACAAAGGGGCAAAGGAACATAGGCACAAAGTTTAAGGCCAGGAACAACAAGACGGGGAATATAATGAAGGGGGACGGAGGGGGATGAGTCCTTTTTGCCTCCCCCTTTGTGAAAGGGGAATTGAGGGGGATTGAAGATATGTTTTTCATGAGGTTTGGTTTTATTGCCGAGATCTGACGGCTGAATTAAGAGGGAGGGTGGAGGATGAAAAGATTTTTAACAGGTTTTGCAGTTTTGTTTGTTTCCGTTCTGATGGCCTCCAGTGCCATGGCCACAAGGGGGCCGTCCCCCCATGCCTTCGGGACCCGGGAGACGGGTTTGGGCGGTGCTTTTGATGCGATTTCCGACGACGCCATCTCGCCGGCGGCCTACAACCCGGCCGGTCTGACCCAGGTCAAGAACAAGCGTTTCGACATGGATATGATCTTCCTCCGGTCCTACCAGAATTTTACGAACCGGAATAAACAATCCCCAGAACGGACAGAACGGCATAGCTACATCAGGTGGATTCCTCCCGAAAGCTTACCTCCTGCTGAATAACAATACGGACGCCCGGACGGCGAAGAACAACTACTTCATTATGGGGGGCATGGGCTATGCCATGCGTCTGAGCAGTAAGGCTGTTTTTGGGATAGGATTTATCGGGAAGGCCGGCGGCGGGGTGTTTTTTAAGCCGAAAGAAACGCCATTCTCTTTTATACGGCCCTATGATGCAGAACTGACCGCTAATCAAACCGATGATAGGCTGGTCCCGATAGTAAATACCAGGAGGACCACAATCTCCGGTTCTGCGACGACCTTGAGTGGGTTTACGGACAGTACAGGAACAGCCCGTGTATCGAGGGAGGCCTATATGGTCAGTGCGGAGTATTCAACGGATTTAAAGATCCCTGAGATCGGGCCGGCCATCGGCTATAAGGTGA
>JAADIO010000069.1 GCA_013151235.1 Deltaproteobacteria bacterium
GCCGGGGTTAATAATTTCCAGCATAACCCACGTTGGCAAGGGGCAGGCACTTTTTTGCCAACTGTCAGCCATTATGTCTCACCACGAACGGAATATCAATCACTTACACCGTTCGCCCTGAGCTTGTCGAAGGGCTTCGTGACTTTTTACGACACCATCAAGGAGGAGCGAAAAAAAAGGCGGCCACGAGATGTGGCCGCCCGATGAGCGGATTCTACATTTATGAGGACCTCTTACAAAGTCATTAAATATCGTAGTAAAGGAAGAACTCATAGGGATGAGGACGAAGCCGGACGGCGTCGATCTCGTTCTCCCGCTTGTAGGAGAGCCAGGTATCAATGACATCCTGGGTGAAGACGTCTCCTTTCAAAAGATACTGATGATCTTCTTCCAGGGCGTTCAAGGCCTCGTCAAGAGAACTCGGGACGGAGGGAACGCCGGCCAGTTCTTCCGGTGAGAGGTCATAGATATTCTTGTCGAGAGGATCGCCCGGATCGATTTTGTTCTCGATTCCGTCCAGTCCCGCCATGAGCATGGCCGAAAAGGCGAGGTAGGGATTGCAGGTTGCGTCGGGGAACCGCAATTCCACCCGTTTGGTCTTGGGGTTGGCCGAGTACATCGGAATTCTGAGCGCCGCACTCCGGTTCCGGGAAGAGTAAGCCAGATTGACCGGCGCCTCGTAGCCCGGCACGAGCCGCTTGAAGGAGTTGGTGGTCGGGTTGGTGAAGGCGACCAGGCTGGCGGCATGTTTCAGAATCCCGCCCATGAAGTGGAGACCCAGGTCGCTCATGCCGCCGTATTTGTTTCCGGCGAAGAGCGGTTTGCCTTCCTTCCAGATCGAGACATGGGTATGCATCCCCGAGCCGTTGTCCCCGAAGACCGGCTTCGGCATGAAGGTCACGGTCTTGCCGTGCTGGAGAGCGACATTTTTGATGACATATTTATACCGGAGGAGCTGGTCGGCCATCTTGGACAGCGGCGAGAATTTCATGTCGATCTCCGCCTGGCCTGCCGTGGCCACTTCGTGGTGCTGGGCTTCGATGATGATCCCCATCTCCTCAAGCTTGAGGGTCATCTCGGAGCGGATGTCCTGCTGGCTGTCGGTCGGGGGCACGGGAAAGTATCCTTCCTTGTGGCGCGGTTTGTACCCTAAGTTCGGGTTCTCTTCCCGACCGGTGTTCCAGATCCCCTCTTTGGAGTCGACGAAGTAATAACCGCACTGGGCGTTCTGGTCGAAGCGGATATCGTCGAAGATAAAGAATTCCGCCTCGGGGCCGAAAAAGGCCGTATCGCCGATCCCCGTTGATTTCAGATAGGCCTCCGCCTTGTGGGCGATGTGCCGGGGGTCACGGGAGTAACGTTCCTTCGTGATCGGATCGACGATGTCGCAGATCATGATCAGGGTCGGATGCTGGGTAAAGGGATCCATCAGGGCCGTATCGGGGTCGGGGATGACCAGCATGTCCGAGGCGTTGATGGCCTGCCAGCCTCTGATGCTCGATCCGTCGAAACCGAGGCCTTCCTCGAAGATCGATTCTTCCAGTTCATGGATCGGAACGGAGAAATGTTGCCAGAGTCCCGGAAAATCCATGAACCGAAGATCGAGTATCTTGGCTCCATTTTCCTCGGCGAACTTCAAAACCTCTTTGGGTGTCATGGTGCGTCTCCTTCTACTGGTTATAATTTTGGATAAGGAAGGGATCAGAGGGCCTCTTTCCCTTTTTCTCCCGTCCGGATTCGAATGACCTCCTCCACGGCGATCACGAAGATCTTTCCGTCCCCGATTCGGCCGGTGTTGGCCGTCTCCTGGACCGTTTCCACTACCTGCAGAACCATTGCGTCATCGACAACCACTTCGATCTTGATCTTGGGGAGAAAGTCGACGACATATTCCGCGCCCCGGTAAAGCTCCGTATGTCCTTTCTGCCTCCCGAAGCCCTTCACTTCGCTGACGGTAATCCCCTGGATGCCGATTTCATTGAGGGCATCCTTGACCTCTTCCAGCTTGAAAGGTTTGATGATTGCTTCTACCTTTTTCATTGACAGCTCCTTTCATGTTTGAGGATCCGAGGAAAGCCGAAGTTACCATAAAAAAGTTTTCCTTGTAAAGTTCCAAATAAACAAAAATGCAAGGGATGTGCCAATTTTATCCTTTCTTGTATTCTCCGCGCAACCGTTTGTTTCTCAAGATCTTTTGTTTTTTTTACGGCGGAATCCCGCCGCAGAGCAGGTTTTTCTGATATGTAATTAAGCATTCCGGTATCATTGGGTCGGTGAATTGCCCCTGAAAAAGGCATTGCAATTGATTATCCCGGGGGAGTCAATGCTTTTCGTACCTTTTTTGAGAGGTCCCGAAAATCGAGCTTTTTCAATTTTGCACCCTTGCGGGTTCCCCGGTCTTTGTAGTTGAGGGACCCGAAAAAACGAAAATAGGCCGTGTAGAGGCTTTTGTTCTTCCCGGTCAGGACCCGACCGGCCAGCGGAACCTTGCGTACCAGCTTTGTGGCGATGGAGAAGGGTTCGGCGGCGATATAACAGTCGATGCCATGATTGAGGAAGTCGAAACTTCCCGTGGCCCGGATATCATATTTGATCCGGATCGGGATGGCCGCCGTCAGACGGTCAAGGGTGAGACCCGAGACATCGAACTTATGGTATCCCCGGATGGAGAAGTTGCTGGAATGAAACTTCCCGTCGGAGAGAGTGAAATCGCCCCGCATCCCGTCATGTTCCACGATCAGGAATTTTTCGTTTTTCCTGCCGAGCATGATCTCCATCCGCTGAATGATGTCCCGGGTGATCTGAAAGAGGACGTTCCGCTCTTTGGTTGCCTTGATCTTCAGATGGGCCGTGCCGGTCATCTCCCGTGCGGTCTTCTCCAGGTTCGGGTAAATCTTTCCGGTCACGCCGATCGAGCCGGAAATCTCGCCGGTATAGAAGGCCCGGTTATGAGGAAGGAGCTGGAGATACTTCTCAGCGCTGACCCCCTGGATGTTGACCTTGCCCCTGAATTCGGGTTCCTTTCCGTTCGTGAAGTCGATCATGCCTTTGCCCTTGACCGACCCGTCGAGGCCGCGGGCGGTAAAGACCGGAATCGAAAGGTGGCCTTCTTTCAAATGAAGTTTTGCCCGGAAGTCCTCCAGTTTGAGGAGACCGGCCCGAACATGGTTGAAGTGAATCGTGGCTCGGAAATCGAGTTTCCGGAAGGAGTCTTCAGGTTTCTTTGATTCCTCCGGGCGATTTTGCCCCAGGGTTTTGATCCGCTGCAGCAGGTTCACGGAGGGGACGTGGATATGGAATTCCGGCCGGGGGGCCTTCCGATGAGGCAGGTTCATATCAAAGGTAATGGGGATACCGTCCCATCGGCAGTGAAATCCCTTTGCGGTCACCCGTTGCCCTGAGAACAGGAGGGTCCCCGACAATCCCCGGAGGGGATCAGGGGTATGCGGAAGTCGAAGCGTGACGTCCCGCAACATGATTTGTCCATTTAATTGTGAGGACCCCGGTCGGCCGAATCGATAGCTCCCTTCCAGCTTTCCATGAAGAGAACCGTCCGTTGTCTGCGGCGCCAGAGCCGGGATCATCCCGGCGAGCGGTTTCAGAGAGAGAGACGGGACTTTTACGGCAAAGGTGAGGCGCGGGTCAGGCGGGTCCGTTATGGTCCCGGAAAAGACCAGCGTTTCGTTCCCGAGTGTAAGGCGTGCTGTTTTGAGAACCGATTCTTTTTCCCGTCCGTGGGATCCCGAAAAATCGAGCAGAAGAGGAGTCCCCTCTTTTTTCTGCAGCCGGTTCGGGATCATGACGGCGGGGCGGGTCAGATCGAAGCGTCCCTGAAATTGCAGATCCTCCGGAGGTCCTTCGATCTTCAGCGTCAGGTCCGGGACCCCTTCCGTGAATGTAAAACGATCCTTCAGGAAGGGAAGAAACCGGATCAATTCTTCCGCCGTGGGCCTGGAATCAACTCTGAGGTTGAGGATCGGTCCCTTCTCGAAGAGACGGTCGATCTTTCCTGTGAGGGTGACGGGGAGGGTGTTGATCTCTGCTTTCAGTTGGAACGGTGTGATCCGGCCCGAAGCAAAGGTGATCGGTCCCTCCAGTCCCGACAGGAAGACGGGGGCTGCTGGAAGATTGAAACCGGCATGGATCAGGTTCACCGTGCCGGTCAACTTCAACGGCGGGGGGGAATGGTCCGTTCGTTGCAGACGGATGTTCAGGTTGGCATATCCTTCCATTTTCGGGATTTGTGCCGGAAAGAGTTTCCCCCGATTTTCCTCCGGCAGCCTCAACAGTAATTGCGCCGCCTCTTCCAGGTTCAGGCGTCCGTTGATCCGCAGATCGGTGTCCGAGGGGTTTGTAAAGGCGAGGGTTCCCGTCAGGTTCCGGAAGAGGGATCGTCCGTAGAGACCCCGGAGATGATCGAAACGGAGGCTTCCGCCGGCCCAGGTCAGGTTCCCGTTCACCTTTTCCAGGGGGAGCAGCCCCTCCCCAGGGAAGGCTCCGAAGTCGTGAAAAGCGATTTTAAGTCGAACCCGGGTGTTCTCCGGTTCAGGTTTTGCCGTTTTTTCTTTTGTGTTGCGGGTGATCTCCAAAAGAGGAATATCCAGAGTCCCGGTTGTCTTCCCCGGTAGAAAAGAGCGGGTGAACTCTTTCGGTAATATTTTATCCGGGGCATACTGCTTCAGCCGTGCCGGGGGGAGACCGGCTGCGTGAAGAAAAAGGCTGAAACCGGGGAAGTCGGCTGCTTCCGTCCGGTAGGTGCCGTGTCCCCAGAAGGTCAGACCGTCCACCGTCATTTCCAGACTTCTCGCTGCAATCAGCCCGCGGTCCCTCTGGAGCATGAAGGATAGCGATGCCTTTTCGCCGGTGACCGGATGCGAAGCATAGGCGGGGAGGTGGAGCCGGAACCTTTTCAGGGAAATGTCTCCCGACAGAGTTAGCACCCCTTCCCTATTCCGGGCAAGATGACCTTTCAGGTTCACGGTTCCGGAAAGGAGATCGAGTTGCAGTTTTTCCTTCAGGTAGGGACGGATCATCGCCGGCGGAATTCCCCGGGCGGAGAACGCAACAGCAAGGACCGGCCGGTGCAGGTCGATTTTTCCGGATGTGCGGTCCACCTGCCCTTCTGCGGAAAAGGGGCGACTCTCAAAACGTCCGTGGGGGAACTCCCCCCGGATCTTGAAGAAAATGGGGGTGTTGCCGGAAAGTCCCCGCAGGGAAATATCCATATCCCGGAGCTTGACCGGAGATGGAGATCCCGGATGGAGACGATCCGGAATTTCCAGGGAGGCCTTTTCCAGGATCAGGGAGTCGATCGGGAGGTGTGACGGCAGAGAGAGTCTGGGAGAGGCATTCCGACGGAAAGCGGAAAAAGGGGATCCCGGGAAATGCCGGCTGCCGTTTTTGCCGCGTTCCAGCCGGAAACGGGGATGCTTCAGGAGCAGTTTGCCGGGGACCACCTTCCCGCGGAGAAGCGGCAGAAGTTTCAGGCGGGCCTCCAGACTGTCGGACCGGAGCCATTCCATGTTGGTCTTGCGGTCCAGGAGATGGAGGCCGATGAGCCGAATGGAAGGGGCCGGCAGAAGGCCGAATCGAACCTCCTCGATAATCGTTTTAGCCTGGAGTTCCTTCCCCAGTTCCCGCTCCACCCGGGTGCGGATCATGTTCGCGGGCAGAATGAACCGAAGGCCCCACGGCAACCCGAAGAAAAGCAGAATGAGCCCCGTGATAAGAAGGAGGAAAAATTTTTTTTCCCTGAAGATCGTCAGAGCCATGGTTGTACGATGAGTACCTTCCGGTTTGCGGATCCTTGCGGGAGCGTCATGGGAGGGAGGGCCTCCGCAGTTTTTCAGCTCTCCGTACTCTAAACAAACGTCGTTGTCTTTGTCAATGTTTTCCCGGGATGAATTTGTCCTGTCTTTCAACCAGCGCCGACCTCAATGATTCCCCGGATTTCCCCTGTACGGGGAGAGAAACCGATTTTCCCTTTTTCATCGGGGGAGGCCTGTGCTATATTGATCTACGCCAACGGGAGAAAGGATTGAAAACGATCTATCTCGATCACAACGCAACGACCCCCATTGCTCCGGAGGTGATCGAGGCGATGGGGAACAGAGCGAAAAAATTCTGGGCCAATCCGTCGAGTGGTCATCTTGCCGGTCGTGCGGCCGCAGAGGAGCTGGCCCGGAACCGGGAGGCGATTGCCCGTTTCATCGGGGCCGTCCCCCCGGAGATTGTCTTTACCGCCGGCGGTTCCGAGGCGGACAATCTCGCTCTTCTCGGCGCTGCGCGGGCGAACCGGCAAAAGGGGCGGCACATTCTTGTCTCGGCCGTGGAACACCATGCCGTCCTGAAGAGCTGTGAGGTCCTGGAGGGGGAGGGATTTGAAATCGGAGTCCTCCCGGTTGACGGCAAAGGGAGGGTCGGACCGGAGACAGTCAAATCCGCCCTCCGGGACGACACGATTCTCGTTTCCGTCATGCATGCCAACAACGAGGTCGGGACGATCCAGCCGATTGCCGAAATCGGGAAGATCCTTCGGGATCGGAGGATCCTCTTTCACAGCGATGCCGCCCAGAGTGTGGGGAAGATCCCCGTGGATGTGGACGCAATGCACGTCGATCTCCTGACCTGTGCCGCCCACAAGATCTACGGTCCCAAGGGGACGGGCTTTCTCTATGTTCGCCGGGGGATCTCCCTGACACCGCTTCTCCATGGCGGCGGGCAGGAAGGAGGACGGCGGGCGGGGACGGAGGATCTTCCTTCCATCGCCGGGCTGGCCTGCGCTTTGCAGCTCGCCTCCGCAAGGATGGTGCAGGAGCGGGAACAACTGACCCGGATGCGGGAGTGCTTTTTTGAAATGTTGTCAGGGGCCGTGAGGGGAGTGACCCGGAACAGCCCGAAGGAGGGGAGCCTCCCCGGTACCCTGAGCGTTGCCGTTGAGGGGGTCGCCGGCGCGCAGCTTCCGGACCGTCTGAGCCGGGAAGGGATCTGTCTTTCCGCCTCGGCCGCCTGTACATCGGAAAGTGTCGTCGCCTCCCATGTCCTGACCGCCATGGGGATTTCACCCGAGAGGGCGGCGTCGACCCTCCGGATTTCCTTCGGACGCTCCAACCGGGAAGAAGAAATTCCGCGGGTGGTCAAGGCGATCAAATCGGCGGTTCATCAACTCAGATTGCGAAAGGAACAATCATGATCATAATCCCGGCCATCGACCTGAAAGAAGGGCGCTGCGTGCGTCTCATTCAGGGTGATATGAATCAGGAAACGGTCTATTCCGACAACCCGCCGGAGATGGCGAAGCACTGGGAATCCCTCGGGGCTGAGCTGCTTCACGTCGTTGATCTCGACGGCGCCGTGGAAGGACGTCCGGAAAATCTCCCGGTCGTACAACAAATCGTCAGGGAACTATCGATCCCCGTTGAGGTGGGGGGCGGGATCCGGACGATGGAGACGATCGGGGCTTATCTTGACGCCGGGGCGGCACGGGTGGTCATCGGGACGAAGGCCGCCGAGGATCCGGCGTTCCTGGCAGAGGCCTGCCGGAAATATCCGGGCAGGATCGTCGCCGGGATCGATGCCAAAAAAGGGTACGTTGCGGTTCGGGGCTGGACGGACACGACAAAGCAGCGGGCCGTCGACCTGGCCCGGACGATGGAGGGGGCCGGCGTGACCGCCGTCATCTTTACCGATATCCAGCGGGACGGCATGGAGACGGGGCCGAATATCGCATCGACGAAGGAACTGGCCGAAGCGGTCGGTATCCCCGTCATTGCCTCCGGCGGGATCTCGGGCATTCCGGATATTGAGAACCTCCTCAAGATAGAATCGGCCGGTGTAACAGGCGCCATTACGGGCCGGGCGATCTATACGGGGGCCCTCGATCTTGCCGAGGCGATCGCTCTTACCCGGAAAGGGAGGGAATAGATGCTGGCCAAACGGATCATTCCCTGCCTCGATGTGCGGGAGGGGCGGGTTGTCAAAGGGGTGCAGTTCGTCGGGATACGGGATGCCGGAGACCCCGTGGAGGTGGCCCGCCTCTATGACGCGCAGGGGGCGGACGAACTGACCTTCCTCGATATTACGGCCTCCCATGAAAAACGGGGAATCATGATCGATGTGGTCCGGCGCACCGCCGAAGAGGTCTTCATGCCTCTGACGGTCGGGGGCGGAATCTCCTCCATCGAGCATATCCGGGAACTCCTCAATGCCGGAGCGGACAAGGTTTCAATCAACACGGCCGCCGTGCGAAATCCCGATTTCATCCGGGAGGCGGCCGAACGGTTCGGCAGTCAGTGCATCGTGGTGGCCATCGATGCCAAGCGGGTCTCCGACGAGCCGGTAAAATGGGAGATCTTCACTCATGGAGGGAGAAGGCCGACCGGTATCGACGCCCTCGACTGGGCGGAGAAGATGGTCGAACTCGGTTCCGGTGAACTGCTCGTGACCAGCATGGACCGGGACGGGACGAAGGTCGGTTACGACAATGAACTGAACCGGGCGATCTCGGAGCGGACCCGCGTTCCCATCATCGCCTCGGGCGGTGTGGGGGAACTCAGGCATCTCTATGACGGCATTATCGAAGGGAAGGCCGACGCCGTCCTGGCCGCCTCGATCTTTCATTACCGGGAGTTCACCGTGGGTCAGGTCAAGGAGTACCTGAAGTCCCTGGGAGTCACGGTCCGACTGTAAAACGAAGTTATCGCAGGAAACACATCATGTCCGACGCCGAAATTCTCCGGCGGATCTACGAGGTCCTGCTGGAAAGAAAAAAGAGCCTCCCCGATGCGTCCTATACGGCGTCTCTCTTCCGGCAAGGGGAGGATGCGATTCTCCGGAAGGTGGGCGAGGAGACCCTGGAGGTTCTGCTGGCCTCCAAAGCCGGTGTGGAATCCGAGATCGTTCACGAAACGGCCGACCTCTATTTTCATCTTCTGGTTCTTCTGGCCCATCACGGGATCCCGCTTGCTCGAATCTATGCGGAGCTTACGGACCGCTTCGGGAAACGGAGGGACCGGGATCAGCGGGAGAAATGATGGTGTTCTTTTTCCAACGTCGTTCATGTTCATCCTCTTGTAAAAATGAAAGGAGACCTATGCGTTGGTTCATGTTTTTTCTCGTGCTTGCTCTCTTCATCAGTGCCTGCTGTCTCAAACCGAACATCCCCTGCATCCCAATCCTGTAAGGAAGCGAGGCCGCCCATGTTGTCGGTTTTCTCGATTCGCCCTCAGGGATTCTATTCGTAAATCCGGTGATATTTGAGTGCCGAAGGGCGGCCTCCTCCCGGTGCGTCACAGGATTTGCGAACGGGACCGGTTCCTCTCTCCAATACATTTCTGCAAAAAAAAAGACGGTACAACACTTGCAAAATAAAATCTCTGTGATATAAATGGTGATGTTTTTGTTCTGGAATATTCCGTAGTTAGAATATTCTTGATGGGTTTTTTCTTTCCAGCAGTTTGTTTTTCCCTCCGGAAGCAGGAAGCGGTCGGGGGTGATCGCAACCGATCTTACTTTGAAACCTGACATTCACCGAGAAGATGAAATGTAGAGCTATGCGTACCCGTTGAGTTGAACTGTCGTGGCAGAGGAGGGCCGGATGGAAAACACAATACTCTTTGTTGATGATGAGGCTGTTATCTTACGGGCGTTACAGATGGTCTTTACCCGGGAGGGGTACCACACCCTGACGGCCACCAGCGGAGAGGAGGCACTGAGGATTCTCGAAGACGAGGAAGTAGATGTCGTCATCTCCGATGAAAAGATGCCGGGACTCTCGGGGATTGAACTTCTTTCCCGGGTGAAAGAGAAATACCCCGACAAGATCCGGATCATTCTAACGGCTTTCGCGGAGATCAATACCGTTCTCTCCGCCATCAACCAGGTTGAAGCCCACCGCCTGATTATCAAGCCCTACCGGAACGATGAACTGGTGACCACCGTACGGGAACTCCTGGCCCGGCTGAAGCAGAAGCGGGCAAACGAACAGTCCCTTGCCGCGGCAAACCGGGAGTCGGAATTTGCCTACCGTGCCACGCGGATCATCTGTTGCATGGATCTTTCTCTCCGGGACAAGTACCGTCGGATCCTGAAACTCATGGAGGACTATATCCAGGCCCGGACCCTTTCCCTTATGATCCTTCACCCGGAAAAAGAGGAACTTGTCGTTCAGGCCGCGAGCAACGAACGATTGTTGGGTCTGCGGAAATCGCTGTCGGAGAACAGCATTGCCTCCTATGTGGTCCGGGAGAAGAAGCTCTTCCACAAGCCGGAAGGCGAGCGCTATCCCCATGGATTTTCCCATCACGACAATACCGTCTCCCGCTATCAGTCGGACAACTTTCTCTCCGTCCCGGTGATGGACGACCAGCGGATCGTCGGGGTCTTCAACATCACCGACCCGGTTTCCGGAAAGATCACCTCCGGTACGGAAGAGACCGTCTCCCACCTGATGCGATGGGTCGGTGTCATGGTACACCCCTCCTTGGCGAACCTTCCCCAATCCGATGGCTGAACCGCGTGCAGCCGGCGGAAGAACCGATCCCCTCCGGATTGTACTTGTGTCGGCCGGGTATGACGGACGCAAACCTTGATGGTCTCGTAAAAAGTCGTTTTTCGGATTCCGTTCATGGTTCGACAGGCTACCGAGCATGGTGAGCCGGTCGAACCACACGAACGGAATATCAATGACCGTTCGCCCTGAGCACGCCTGTCCTGAGCTGGTCGAAGGGTCGAAGGGTCGAACGGACTTTTTACGACTTCATCAACCTTCAGTCTTCGGTTTTCAGTAAGTCCGGGGGATTTATAGGTCGAGGATTCGCCCTTCACGGTTTTCGGTATCATAAAGGGCTGCGGTGGAACGGCCGTAGAGCCATCCCCCGGTTTCTCCGGGATTGATGACAAGGGTCCCGCCGTGCCGCTCCAGCAGGGCTTCGTGCGTATGGCCGAAGACGACCAGGTGGTAAAGGCCGCTCTTTACGATTGCCTCCAGACCGTAAGGTTCATGAAGGATCATGATCCGATGCTCGGGGAGGGTCAGTTCAAACGGGGCGGGATGGACACGCCCTTCGGCCGTTTTCGACAGCAGGACCCGGTCGCCGTCGTTGTTCCCGAAAACGCCGACAAATTCCGGGGCACTCTTCAGAAGTCTTCGGAGTACGAAGGGAGCGATATAGTCCCCGGCGTGCAGGAGGAGTTCGATCCCTTCCTTCCGGAGGCAGGTCAGTGCATATTCCAGATGGTCCACATGATCGTGACTGTCGGCGATGATTCCGATCTTCATGAAAAGCAATATAACATGGTGCAAGAGGGCGAGGCAAGATGCGAGAGCGATTCGAGCGGGTTTTTCCACCTCTTCCGGGGGAAGAATGGTTTCGATGGAACGGATGAAGCGCTTCTTTTTCCGGTCAACATTGTTGAGGTTGGCCACCCAGTCGGTTTCCAGCTTCTTTTGATCGGCATCGAAGATGTCGGCGATGGTGGCGATCCGGGAGCAGAGATGGAGCTGCTTCCCCCGGTACTGAAGGGGATAGCCGCCGGATCCGTCAAAATGAATATGGTGTTCAAATGGAGAATCTCCAGGTTTTCTTCGATCCTTTCCGCTGTGGTACCGATCTTCGGGAATTCGGGAGGATAGAGGGTAAAAGCGGAAAGGAGCAAGGCGATCGAATGCACCAGTCCTTCCGCTCCATCCTCTACGGTCTCGCCTGCCGACGGAATCAGATTCCTTTGTATATCGAAATCCATAACTTTTATTATACGAGCCCTTTCAGGACCTGGGTGCAGATTTGCTGTACCCGCTTGTTTTTATTCGCCAGCCCCTCCTTAAGGACCCGGCCGGCCTTGGGCGAGCCGATTCGTTTCAGGGCGACAGCCGCCGCCTTCTGGAGGCCGGGTTCCATTTGATTTTGCCGGTTCAAAAGGAGCCTGCGAATGATCGGCACAACCCGGTTGCCCCCGATCCGGGAAAAGGTGTGCAGAACCTCCCTCGGTACCTGAAAACGTTCATGGGCAATCAGGGGAAGGAGTGTGTCGATACAGGAGGCATCGCCGATTCTTCCCAGGATCATCACGACATTACGTACCAGGTACCACCGGTCATCCTTGAGAGCCGGCAGCAGCACCGGCAGGGCCTCCGTTCCCAGCAGGACCAGGAGGGTGGCGATTCTCTTCCGGCCGGTCAGGCTCTTCTCTTTGGCCAGCAACTGAACCAGTAGTGAGGCCGCTTCATGGGGACGGTTGGTCGTCAAACCCTTCAGAAATTCATACTCGTCCTTCTTCAGATGACCGATGTTCCTCAGGACAACTGCATACCAGGATTCTTCCTCCATTTGTAAAAGCACATTGGTCATCGTTGCCCGCTTTGAGGTCGCGGGAACCCTTTCCGGGGAGAATGCCTCCCGAAGAAGCGAAAAGATCGACGTCAGATTTCCGGTCAGCGCCTCCTCCGTTAAGACCTCGCGAAGTTCTTCAAGGCAACTACGGAGCTGGTCCGGTCGATCTTCCACTCGAATCAGGTCGAGCAGGACCTCCCGGTTCCGGGCGGCAATCCGCTCTTCACTCAGAGATGCCTGAATTTCCAGAAGGGTTTCCCGGTCAAAAAAGACAGGCAGATCGGGAAGGTTGCCGGTGTGGAGGTCCTCAAGACCCTGATGATAATCCCGGGACATGAACTGCTTTTCGGAACCGGACAATAAAAAGGTACGGATTTGCTCCCAGACCTCCGGGGAATAACTTCCCCGCCGGCCGTTTTTTTTGCGGGTTCCGGCCTTTTGCAGGAGCGTCTTCTCCCGATCGCTCCCCTTCAGCATGTCCTGAAAGACCGAAGTAATCCGGTTATCGATCTTCCCCTCTTTTACAACAGCACCGGCCAGGACCTCCAGGACCATATCATCGGAGAAGTGGGAAAAGGTCTTCCGGAGAGCATTGAGGCCTTTCTCATCGTTCCCCTTTTTCAGAATCTGCGAGACCAGGCCGCCGGAGAACTCTTTCCGCTGGGTATCGTCGAGGTTCTCAAAGACCTTCCGCTGAACTTCGGCGCAGGCCTTGGCATATCCCCCGCCTTCTGAAGGCGTGTCCGGATGGTCTTTGACCATCGACAACATGGCCTGCAAACCCTCCGGATTTTGCAGGGAATCGGACATTTCCTGCAACGCCTCGTTATCCCCTTCCTGGACCTTCCGGACCAGGCTGCGCCAGAAGTTTTTTTCTTCCCTATCGGGATTATCTCCGGATTGCTCCAGGATCTTTTTGTAATCGATAAGGGTCGGCACGATATGGGTCGCCCCCCCCTCTTTCAAGGCCTGATCGAAGGATCCGGTGGATTTGCTGTCATCCGGGGGCCGGGCGAGGAGTCGGCCGAAGAGGAGCAGTTCCTCCCGGGTCAGGCCGGGATCGACTCTCAGCGTCAGCAGACCCACCCCATGCAGGCGCCGGGCGAGATCACTGGAGAAATGGTGCTCTTTGTCGTCCTCTCCGGTGAGAATGACCTCTTCCTCGGAGATGCCGAAGGAGAGGGGGCCCCGGGACCGGAGAAACCCTTCGAACTTGCGATAGGTGCGTTCCACGGCAGGAGCCACTGCAGGATGTTCCGGAGGATAAAGGCTCAGGATCTTCAGAAAAGCTGAAATTTCCCTGAATATCCCCTGGATCTCATCAAGATAGACTTTTTCTTCAGCAGAAGGTCTGGACAAAGTCGATTCTCCTCATATCAACTTAAATTATAACACCCCTCCTTCGAGAAAGACAAATTTTTTGCGGCACGATTATGACAATCGTGTGAAAGACAAAAATCTTGTGGGGAGGATAAGAATATGATAGATTTAAGCAAAATCAGGGTCTTGTATCTTCCGGTTGTTATGATCGAATGAAAACGTGCGGAAAAAGTCCTTTCTTCAACGGCCGATTGATTGGACAACATTTATGACGAAGAACGGGAAGGACCAAAGAAAATCCAATCGAGTCCCCGTATCGATCCGGATTGATTATTCCACCGTTGATCAGTTTTTCTGGGATTTCGCGCGTAATATCAACGAAGGAGGGCTCTTCGTCGAGTCGAACCATCCCTTGCCGGTCGGTACAACGGTACAGCTCAAGTTTTACCTGCCGAACCGGGATGCTCCGCTGAATAGCACGGGAGAGGTTGTCTGGGT
>JAADIO010000070.1 GCA_013151235.1 Deltaproteobacteria bacterium
TGGATCAAGGTAAGCCAAGAGCAGACTTGACCCCTTGGGGAGTGGATTTGGGTTGACTCTTCCGGGTTTCTTCAATATATTTACATTGTATATGGAATGAAGAAGAAATTTCATTGTTTGGAAAGGAATGAATGAGCGATGCCCTTTTACGAATATTCCTGTTCTGCATGTGGTGAAATTTTTGAGATCCTCCAGAGACTCGGCGCTTCGGCCGAGGGGGTGCAGTGCCCGAAGTGTGGCCAGGGTGATTGCACAAAACTGATGTCCGCTTCAACAATTCATGGATCCTGCGGTGATGGACTCACGCAGGGAGGCGGCGGCTGTGTTCCCCGTGGTGGGTTTTCGTGAGGGAGTTGATCCCTGCCGTCGGCAGGAGTAGCCATTATGAATGAAATCTGGGTCTGGGTCATTCTGACCGTTTTTATTGCTTTGCTCGGCCTTCTCTCCTACAAGGGGGGCGGGTGAGGCTGGAAGAAAGTTCCCCCGGCGGGGGAATCAAGAGAAAACTGCCGTAAAAAGCATCCCGGTCGATCTGCGTAATTCCGGTGTTTCTTTCCATCTTTTTTATTATTCGGGTTTTTAATAGATGATCTTACCCCACTTCGCAAAAAGGGGCAAGGAGGGGACCTGTGCCGGTTTCTACAGGATCAGTGAACAATCTCGGAGAGTTTTTGCAGGACCTGCGGGTCGAAATGGACGTTGGCGAGGTTTTGCATTTCTTGCAGGGCGGCTTTTTCGGAGAAGGGCTTCCGCCATGCCCGATTGGAAGTCATGGAGACGAAGGTGTCTGCAACGCAAAGGATTCGGGCCGGCAGGGGGATCTGGTCCCCTACCAGACCGTAGGGGTAACCGGATCCGTTTAATTTTTCATGATGTTGCAGGACCGTATTTTTGACCTCTTCTTCCTCGGTCGCCAGGGCATCCAGGATCTTCCAGCTGAAGAAGGGATGGCGCCGGATGATGGCGGTCTCCTCTTCGGAGAGCTTCCCTTTTTTATTGTACAGTTCACTCCGGATAGCGATCTTTCCGATATCATGCAGCCGGGCGGAGAGGATGAGCCTTTCGGTCTCCTGTGCTGTCAGCTTCATCCTTTTTGCAAGATTTTCCGTATACCGGGCAACACGCTCAGAATGGCCGTTGTGGAATGTGTCCTTGGCTTCCAATACCATGGCCAGCGAAGCAAGCGCTGTTTTAGAGAATCTGTTCTGAATTTCTTCGAAGCGGAGCCCTTCCTTGAGAAAATCAGTCAGGTGAGCACTTAATGGGAGGATTTTCCGTAAGTCCTCTTCCGTGAAGGTTCCTCCGTCCGTTTTGTTTGAGAGGTGAATCACCCCCAGAGTTTTCCCATCCATCCGCAGGGGGATCGACAGGAAAGATCCGTTTTTGTAGTCTTTGTAAAGATTCTTGTGAACGGCGGGGATGGATTCTATGGTTTCCGCCACAACCGGTTTTCCTCCTGCAGCAACCCAGCCGGTCACTGTTTTGTCCGCCGGAACCCGGGTATTCTTAATCAATTCGGTGTAGTTCCCGAAACCGCAGGCCGCCCGGATAACAAACTGGCCGGTGCCGGGTTCCGCAAGGAGGAGGGAGCCTTTCTCTGCATGGAGGGTCTCCATGGCGACTTCCACAATCAGCTCAATCAGTCGTCCCATATTGAAAACGGAATGAATTGTGCGGGTGACCCGGTTTAAATCGAGTTGCTGTGTAAGCGCCTCGGGTTCCGCTGCACGAGGATCCTGTTGCGGATATTGGGTGACCTGGTCCCCCCCCTGCTCCCGGGCGGTCTGCAGGGCCTCTTCCATGGAATGAATCAGGGCCATCTTGTCCTTCGCATCAAAGGGAAAGGTAACCAACCCCGCACTGATGCTGATCCGTACGGATCGCTCTCCCGTTTCATCCTGAAAGAGGTGACGACTGATGGTTTCCCGCAGCCGGTCGGCGAAAACCAATCCGCCCTTCCGGTCGGTTTCCGTCAGGATCAAAGCAAATCGATCTTCGCCGTACCGGCAGACGGTATCGATCTGCCGGATCTGATCCATAAGTATGGTGCTGATTTCACGGAGTGTTTGTTCACCTTTGAGATGTCCACACTGCCTGACATATTCGTCCCAATGGTCCATTTCCATCAGGAGGAGGGACATGGGATTTTTCCGACGTTTCGCTCGTCCGATCTCCCGGTCCAATTGTTCATGGAACTGCAGGAGATTTGCCTGTCCCGGAAGGTTGTGCAGGGGAACAGCGGTGTCTTCCTGCCCATTGGTTTCATAATCCCGGAAGAGTGCTTCGGACTGTATCATGAGCAGCCAGAGGAGTTTTGCGGCATCTTCCGAAAAGGAATTCGTTTCCTTGCTGAAGAGTTGCAGGGTTCCGATAATGTTGTTGCTTGCATAGATCGGCACGGAGATCATCGAGGCGGCATCGGCATAAGTCAGGCACCGGTTCACTAAGTCGTCGCTGCCGCAGGGAACAAAGAAGGTCTTCCCGCTCTGCATACACCATTCTACAAAAAGGTTCCCCTGTGTCAGGGGTCCTGCAATCTCCTGAGAAAATCCTCGAATAATGAAGGGTCTGACCATATCGAGGTCGTTGTTCCGCAGGTAGAGCAGGGCCCGGTCATAGGGGATCATTTCGCTGACCAGGTCACAAAGAACATGCAGGGAAACCTTGAACTCCATGTTCAGGTTGGAGATCATGCCCGCCTTCAGCAGGATGTTGATCTCCTGGAATTTTCTGGAAGCAAAGTCCTGACTGATTTCCGGGGAGATGTCGAGCATATATTTCCGGGCAATCGGATCTTTGATAAATCGTCCGGTGTCAGACATTCTTTTTGTTTCCCATCATAAGTTGCTCCTGTCGTAGAAACGGGCCGAATCTGGAGAACCACTGCAGTGAACCGAAACTACTGATAGATAGATGATGGTCTCGTAAAAAGTCACGAAGCCCTTCGACAGGCTCAGGGCGAACGATGTAAGTTATTGATATTCCGTTCGTGGTGAGCCTGTCGAACCATGAACGGAATCCGGAAAAGGATTTTTTACGACACCATCATAGATGTAAAATAGCAAAAGCCGTGCCAAAGGCTGCGGCCCGGGTTTTTACTGCCCCTCCTCTTTTCAGTATCGAACGGCAGCCTTTGTATCACAAGGAGTTATACGGAATCTGTTCGCGAATCTTCTATCCGGATTCATGATCTTTCATTTCTTCGGCGGGGTGACAGTGTGTAAAAGTTTACAGAAAAAAGGAAAAACTTTTCACTTATTAGGTGATTTTTTTCCCATAGTGCAAGATGCGGTACTTTTGAAAAGAGTGGGGTGATGCCGTTGGAGGGGGAAGCCTTGCTCCGAAAACATGATGCAATAGAATTCCGGAAAGCAGTATGAAAACAAATAAAAAGGCGTCCACAAATTTCGGGACGCCTTTTGGGAATGACATCATGGGGGGATGATGTCAGACGCTTGTTTTCTTTTCATTACCGATACATAGACGAAGCAATCAACATGCCAATTCACCTGATGTCGGTTAAATGATCCATAACCTATTGAAACAAAAGGTGTAATCTTGTTGCAGGTCCTGTTTTTCTCGGGACTGGCCTGGAAGCAATTGGGACAAATCACCACCATGCAAGAAGGCTATATATTAATAAATGTAATGATTCTAATAAGTTAAGCTACTGTGGCAAAATTGTCTCGCGGTGCGTCATTCCGCACAGCCTCAGGTCTTGCACGGTGTCGGCAAGTCTCATGCTCCTGCCGGTGGAGCGTTACGGAAAATACGTGACATCCTTTCCGGGGTATGGTAATAATCTGAAAAATCATGGAGAAAGGGTGCTTTGCTTTTTTTGATCGAAAAGGAGGATCTCGAATGACCGGTATAACAGACGTAAAGGGGCGTGAGATTCTGGATTCACGGGGCAATCCGACCGTTGAAGTCGATGTGACGCTGGCCTGCGGGGTTACGGGTCGGGCGGCGGTTCCTTCCGGGGCATCTACGGGGGAACACGAGGCGGTGGAACTGCGCGACGGTGATTCCAAACGCTATCTCGGTAAAGGGGTCAAAAAGGCGGTACAGAATGTCAACCGGATCATTGCACCGAAACTCAAGGGGATGGATGCCCTGGAACAGGAACGGATCGATGCCCTCATGATTCGTCTGGATGGAACGGCCAACAAGGGGAAATTGGGGGCCAATGCCATACTCGGTTGTTCCGTTGCCGCCGCCCGTGCGGCTTCAGCGGCTCTGGAGATCCCTTTTTACCGTTATCTCGGGGGGATACGGGCCACGCTCCTTCCCGTGCCGATGATGAATATATTAAACGGCGGTTCCCATGCCGACAACAATGTTGATCTCCAGGAGTTCATGGTGATGCCCGTGGGGGCAAAGAAATTCTCCGAGGCACTCCGGATGGGGTCCGAGGTCTTTCATGCTCTGAAAGCGATTCTCAAGAAGAAGGGATACAATACGGCCGTGGGGGACGAGGGCGGTTTTGCGCCGAACCTTTCTTCCAATGAGGAGGCTGTTGAGGTGATCCTGGAAGCCATCTGTCGTGCAGGTTACAAGCCGGGCCGTGAGGTTGCCCTGTCGCTTGATCCCGCTGCCAGCGAGTTTTTCGAGAAAGGTAAATATGTCTTTAAGAAGTCCGACGGTTCTACAAAAAGTCCTGCCCGGCTGGTCGAATATTACGAGGACCTCGTTCGGCAGTATCCGATTATCTGCATCGAAGACGGGATGGCCGAGGATGACTGGAAAGGCTGGGAGATCATGACGGAAAGGCTGGGAGAGAAGGTCCAGTTAGTGGGAGACGACCTCTTCGTGACGAGTACGAAACGTCTTCAGATGGGAATCGACCGGAAGGTGACGAACTCCATCCTGATTAAATTGAACCAGATCGGTACGTTGACGGAGACCTTCGAGGCGATTGAGCTGGCCCGCCGCGCCGGATATACTTCGGTGGTTTCCCACCGGTCCGGGGAGACGGAGGATACGACCATCGCAGATCTTGTTGTTGCAGCAGGGACGGGCCAGATAAAAACCGGCTCCCTCAGTCGGAGTGAGCGGATTGCGAAGTACAACCGTCTTCTTCGGATCGAGGAGGAACTTGGTTCGGCGGCCCGTTTCCCCGGGCGGGATGTTTTTTACCAGGTTGCATCTCCCGCCGCTTTTTCCTGGAAGAAGGGGAAGGGAACGAAATGATTTCGAGATGATGGAGATCTCCCGTCTCAGGCAATCTCTCGAAGATCTCTACCGGACGTACGATATCCGTTATCTGCAGGCCGACCCCCTTTCCATGGTTCACCGGTTTTCCCGGCCGGAAGACCGGGAGGTGGCCGGTTTGATTGCGGCGGCTTTCTCCTATGGCAGGGTCCCGCAGATCTTAAAGACCCTGAAGGGGATCTTTGCCCCCATGGCGGGGGCGCCCTATGCCTTCGTGCAAAATTTTGATCTTGTGCGGGACGGTCCGAAATTCTCGGGGTTGGTGCATCGCTTCAATAACGATCAAGACCTGATCTGCCTCCTGATCGGTTTGCAGCAGGTCTTGAAGGAATTCGGATCTGTAAAGGGTCTTTTTCTGGCCGGTTATGCTCCGTCCGAGCCCGATATCGGCCCGGCTCTGACTCGTTTCGTGGAGTATATTCTTGCCCTTGATTATTCCCCCCTCTACGGGAAAAGGCCTCTCCCTCCGACGGCGGGGGTCCGTTTTCTGCTCCCCTCTCCCCGGAAAAAAAGCGCCTGCAAGCGGCTCAATATGTATCTTCGCTGGATGGTCCGGTGCGGTGATTCCCTTGACCTGGGACTATGGCGGGAGATTTCTCCGGCCAAGCTTCTGATTCCCCTGGATACGCATGTCGCGCGGATTGCGAAACGGATCGGACTGACGAAGCGGACGGCGGCCGACTGGCGGGCGGTTCGGGAGATTACGGAGAAACTTCGGCGCCTCGATCCGGAAGATCCCGTCCGGTATGATTTTGCCCTTGCCCATCTGGGGATTTTGCAGCAGTGTGGAAAAGAGGTAAATGCCGCCGGGTGTGCCGCCTGCGTTCTGGAGTGGACCTGCAGGAAAAACTCCCGGCAGCGATGATTGTTTCCTCACATTATGGATGCCTATTGGTCATGAGGTGGGTTGCCCTCCGTGATCATCATTTTCCGACGCTGCATGATCGTGGTGATCCCGCAGGGTGCGAAAATGTCTTCAGGGCAGCTCATAGATCAACAGGCGGGTTTTTTGCCGGAAAGGAATCATTCCCTCCCGGAGGAAGAGGATCAGATCCCTTTTCCCGTTGTTATCGATATCTCCCACGGCCTGGTCGATAATTTTTCCGAAGATCGGCTGGGTATCCCAGTACTCCCTGACCTGACCGTTGGCCAGGACAAGATCGGCTACGCTCTCCCGGGTCAACAGACTCCTGATGAGCCGGACATTCAGGATCGGCCGCTGCAGGATCAGGAGTAACTCATCCCGGCCGTCCTGATCGTAGTCACCGGAAAGCATGCGATTGGGAATCTTCAATTTTTTCTTCAGCGTCCCCCCTGCGGGATTTTGCACACGGATCTTGTATGTGTGAAAATCGGGAAGTCTGAAAGCATCGATTTTTGTGATCTCCCGCAGGTCGGGGGCATAGAAGCGGAGTTGCCCCGTTCCGGAGAGGCTGTAATAGGCGGAGCCGTCGGCATCCCGTGAATAGTGGCTTCCCGCAGCATAGAGAGCCGCTCCGGGCGGGAAATTCAGCGGTCCTGCCCGCTGGATCCGTCCTCCCTCCCAGTGGTAGCGGCCGATCTTGTCCCGGCCCGGGGTAAAAGACTGTCCCGCCAGGAAAGGATGATCTTCCGGATCCCGAAGGATCTGCAGATAGACGCCGGGAATGACCGCCCTCCGAAAGTGTTTCTCCTGAAAGGTCAGGATACCGGAGAAGAGTTGATGGTTCCGAATTCCCCGGTAAAGGATTTCATCCCTGCCGTCGCAGTTAAGATCACCTGCGTCGAGGGAGAGGTAACGGATCTTCCTGTTATCTTGGTTGACGGCATCGAGGGGAGATTCGGCGTCTTTATGTTTCCAGATCCGGAAGGAAAAGAAACCCTTTTTCTCCTGCTCTTTCGTGCCGGGAGTTAGGAACCGTCCGTATTTCCACTGTACGATACGAAGGATCCTTCCATCCGTGGTGATCAGTTCGTTTTCCCCATCCCCGTCGAGATCTCCGATGACCGCGGAGCGGACCGGGAAAGGGAGCACTTTTTCCTTCCACACTTTCTGCATAACCTGTTTCCGGATATAGGTCGGGATGACGGCCGGGAAGTCGTTTTTCTTCACGGTGTTCCCTGCGGCATGCGCGACGACCGGCACCGGGAACCGGAGCAGGGGAAAGAGGCCGAGGAGGACAAGGATCAGCAGGATACGTTTCATGGAGACTCCCTCAGGGTTTCGGTTCGATTCTCAGTCGTTTCCCCCTGCCGTATTGAAAGATCACTCATTTCCATGTTGAGTTGCAGGAGGGCTTCTTCCCCCGGGGCCAGACGCATTTCCCAGTGCAGAAGAAGGCAGGAACCCTGATAGATTTTCTCAAAGCCTCCTTCCGACTGGGAGACGGTTTCGATCGGAAAGCGCCAAAGGCCGGCCGGTTGCCGTGCAGTGATCCCCCACCGAATGCCGCTCCATTCATCCGTCAGGACGAGGCGTTCCACTCCGTCCATCGCTCCCGTTCCGGCAAGATGAGGGGGAACCGGTTTCTCCCCGTTGATCCGGTAGTAACGGTCCGGGGCATTGCCGGCCAGCAGGGTGATGTTGAATTCAATCCCGAAGCGGCCGGTAAGATCGTCCGGTCCCGTGTTGCGGATGCTGTAATCGATTGTCACCGACGAAACCCCGGCGGTTGCGTGGATGGTTTTTGTCACCCGGACTGTTTTCGGCCTCCCGGCCCCCTGCGCGGAACGGACGGCGCCTTTCCGGGTCAGCGAGAGACCGGTCCCCTTCCCGGTGGTCGCGAGGGAGGCGGTGTAGGCTCCGGCTACGAAGTCTCCCTCCTCATCGTATTTCCCTTGCTGAAAGGCCTCCATGGATGTTTTGTCCGGGAAGAAATGGTCGATCAGGGAATGTCGGGGATAGGGATCATAAACAATCCGTTCCGCCAGTCCTTCTTCTTTCGCCATGACCTGATGATGAATGGTCTGCACACCCCCCTCCTGCGGAGCGGTGAGGGCCCGGCTGATCTCCTGATGATAAAATTCAGGGATCCGGGTCAGGGTATCCTGCAGGTTGAAGGAGCGGGGTTTGAAGTCGAGGCCGATGAGTGTGCCGCCCTGGTGGGGGGCGAAGATCATCGTATAGCTTTCCGAGTTCAGAATCATCTCTTCAGCGCCGTCTTTGTCGAGATCGGCATGAACGGTGTCCAGCCAGACCGACCGGCCGTCATGCAGGAGGGTGTCGGCGATGGCCTCGGCCCGGATCAGGTGACGGTAGATGCCGGCACGCAGGTGGGGCAGGTAGAGCCCGCCGAAGACACCGTGCCAGTAGGCATCGTTGCACTGTCCCTTCCACAGTTCATTGAGGGCGGTCTCTTTCTCCTTTCCGTCAGGGAGGTGGTGAACCTTGTCGCTGACAAAAAGCATCTTTTTGTGCATCCGGTTGCTCTCCGGATATTTGGAAAAGAAGTTTCGCCAGAAACCACCGGCCAGGAAGGGGCGGGCCATTTCT
The DNA here is from genome assembly GCA_013151235.1 of Deltaproteobacteria bacterium. Classification (NCBI taxonomy): domain Bacteria; kingdom Pseudomonadati; phylum Myxococcota; class Myxococcia; species Deltaproteobacteria bacterium. Next base: position 8,684 of record JAADIO010000070.1, read on the forward strand.
TCCAGACCGGCTTCGGCGAGCCGATCTTTCAAGTGCCGGAACTCTTCCGAAGCGTTCTGCAGCAGCGACCATTCGGCCATTTCCATATAGGAAGAGGTGGGAAGATAGATCCGTCCTCGGGGGGCGTGGCTTTGAAGGACCTCGGAGAAGAGTTTCGGCTCAATCCAGTCCCGGTTTTCGTCCAGGGCCTCGAAAAAGCGGGAGAGCCAGCCTTCCTCGTAGACGGAATGATAGGTCCCGGGCCATACGCCGAACTTTTCTCCATCGTCTCCCATAATCGCAAGCGGGGTCTCCGAGGTATTCCGCATTTCGTCAAGGTAGGCGAGGGTTTCTTCCACCGGGTGGAAAGGAATCAGGTAGCGCAGGCGTTCGCTGCCGGGAAAGACATTCAGGATCTTTCCCTTTTCTTCCGTGATGTAATATCCGTGAAGGGACTCCCCTCGAAGACCGGCCATGATAAAATGGTGATCATCGATGACGATATACTTTGCCCCGGCGTTATGGAGCGATTCCGCCAGGTGGGGCTCCCAGACCCGTTCCGCCAGCCACATCCCCTTCGGTTCGGTCCGAAAGGTCTCCCGGAGAAAAGAGGTCAGCTTGCTCATCTGTCCCTGTTTGTCCGATTCATAGAGCGTGGTCAGGATCGGTTCGTAAAACCCTCCGGACATGAGTTCGACCTGATTTTTTCCCACCAAACTGCAAAGTTCTTTGATGAATTCCGGATGGTTTTCCTTCAGCCATTCCAAAAGGAAACCGGAATAGTGGAGAGTCACACGTATATGGGGGTGTTCCGTCAGTGCGCGGGCGAAGGGAAGATAAGCTTTTTGGTAAGAGGTTTCCAGTACCTGGGAGAAGTTGTCTACCGGTTGATGATTGTGGATTGCAAGAAGGAGTGTAACCGGTTTTGCCATGCATATTTCTCCGGGGATCTTTGAAAGTCGTTGCGATTATAGACAAAGAGCTGATCGAAAGCAACCTTTGTCAGGATCGAAAGCGCAAAAAACTGTAACGACTCAGGTTGCTTCTATTTTTCGGCAGGACAAGGCGTGAGGAGCGCAAAACCGGAGGCGTATTTTTATACGTTGAGGATTTGAGCACCGGAACACCCCAAGATCCCTTATTCCTCAGAACCGCGGAAAGCGGCAAAGATAAATCTCAGGCGGGGCACGCCGAAGGCGTAACCAGTCATGCGGGAAAAGAGGGGTGACCTGAGTCGTTACAAAAAACTGACCGGCCCGAGAGCCGGTCAGTTCAAGAAAGGAGGACAGACTTAATTAAGCGGCCTGTTAAAAGGAAACTTAATTAAGGTGCTTTGTATATAGTTGCACTGCAATCTGTGTGCCGAATCACTGGATATGGATAAGTCATTGAATACATGTGGTTTTGCGACTGTTCTGAAAGTATGCCCGGTTCCCGTTTTGTCCATTTTTATCCATGTTTTCTTTCGGGTTCCATCTCCTGTCCGGGAAAGCGGTGCAGGACAAGGGCTGAGCGCTTGTGCAGAAAAGAACAGGGCAAAGTGCAATTTTGCACAAGAAGATTTCTCTCGGTGATGGAATATTCATGCCGATTCTTCCTTCTGTTCCCATAGTATTTCTTCAATTGCTCGTGTAATCCGTCGGAGTCCTTTTTTCTGTTTCGCCGAGACCGGGATGGCTTTGAACCGTTCTGCAAGTCTGTCTGCCTGCTTTGTGGGGAGCCGGTCGATCTTGTTGAAGATCAGAAGGGAAGGGAGTGAGAGCAGATCGAGATCGGCAAGAACTTTCTCCACCGTCTCCATATGGTCTTCGAAGGAGGGACTGGAGAGGTCGACGACATGGAGCAGGAGGTTTGCATCCTGAAGTTCATCGAGGGTGGCCGAAAAGGCGCCGAAAAGGTCCTCCGGCAGGTCCCGGATAAAACCTACCGTGTCGGTAATGATCACCTCCCGTTCCCGTGGGAAACGAAGACGGCGGGTGGCGGTGTCGAGCGTAGCGAAGAGCTTATCCTCTGTGAGGACCGTGCTCCGGGTAAGGGCGTTTAAAAGGGTTGATTTCCCTGCATTGGTGTAACCGACGATTGAGATAATGGGGATTTCCTGACGATTTCTCCGGGCCCGGCGCTGTTTTCTTCCCAGATTTATCTGTTTTAATGTTCTTTCCAGGCGATTGATTCTGTCCCGGGTTCGTCGACGGCTGATCTCCAATTTTGTTTCTCCGGGTCCTCTTCCTCCGATTCCGCCTGTGAGTCGGGAGAGTCCGGAGTCCTTTTCTCCGAGGCGGGGAAGCAGGTACCGCAGCTGGGCCAGTTCCACCTGGACCTTGCCTTCCCGGCTCATGGCATGCTGTGCAAAGATGTCAAGGATCAGTTGCGTTCGGTCGATGATACGCATCTCCGTGAGCCGGGCGATGGATCGTGCCTGACCGGCCGTTAAATCCTGATTGAAGACGATCAGGTCGGCGCCTCTTTGCAGGGCGGTAATGACCAGCTCCTTGAGCTTTCCCTCTCCCATGACGAAGCGGGGATGGATCCGGGGCCTGCGCTGCAGGATACGATCGAGGACCTCGATCCCCGCGGTATGGGCCAGTTCCTCCAACTCCAGGAGGGCCTCTTCCTCCCTTACCCGCTTCCGGGTGGTGACGCCGATGAGGATTGCCCGGTCGCTTCGTTTCAGAGAAGCTCCTTCCGGGAGGGAGCGGTTGATTCTGTTCTCCAATTCGAGAACATAGGGGAGAAAGTCGATCTTGATCCCTTCGAGGGGTTGTGGTGGCAGGATTTTCCAGGGATCGCCATCCTTGTGGTGGGGCATGAGGTGGGCCAGAAAGACCCGGCCGGGGAGACCTTGCGTACCGACGGAGACGGCTGCGATCAGGTCGAGCCGCAGGAGGGCCAGGTCCGTCAGATCGTCGCTGCTTAAGGGGGTTTCTTTCAGGTGGGTGTGAATCAGGCGGAGTCCGCAAAGTCGGGAGGAGGAGGTCCGGTATCGGGAGAGATCGGGCAGAAACAGGCCCTTCGGGTCCCCGACAACGACGAAGCGGATGATTCCTTTCCGGTCGGCAAGGAGCCCGATCTGTCTTCCGATTTCAAAAGAGAGTTCCGTGAGATAACGGGCCAGGTCCCGGTTGAGTACCTCATCCGCCGGGATCCTTCGCCGGTAGAGTTTCTCGATCTTCCGGATCTGGCTCGGCTTGAGGCCGACGGTATTTCCAAAGATATTCTTGATGGTGCAACCTCCTGCGAACAAATTATAGACAGGGAAGGAAAAAAGATCAAGGCGGACCTTGCGACAATCGGTCGCTGCTTGCCGCAAGATTCGGAAAGAAATATTTGCCTCTCCTTCCGCTTGCGTGGTAATTTAGATTTCGCAGAAAATGGTAGAGGCTTTCAGGAAAGAGGACAATGGCACAAGGGGAACTCTGCTATGCCGAGTTTGCTTCGCCTTTCGGCCCGGTCTGGGTCAGCGGGAACGATACCGGAGTCACCGCGATCGTCTTGTCGCCGCATGAGGTGAAGCGGGCGCAAAGAGAGCTTTTGAAGCGGTTCCCTGGGATCCTGCGGGAAAACTCCGGAAAGTTGGCGCCCGTCATCCGGGAAGTGAGTCGATATCTTGACGGATCTTCCGAGGAGATTGCCCTGCAGGCCGACCTGACCGGGTTGCCCCCTTTTCGGCAACGGGTCTTGAAGGTTCTGCAGACGATCCCTTACGGGGAAGTGCGAAGTTATCAGTGGGTCGCAGTGCAGGCGGGAAGTCCCCGGGCCTTTCGGGCGGCGGGTTCCGCCTGTGCCGCCAATCCACTTCCTTTACTGATCCCCTGTCACCGTGTGATCGCCGGGGACGGCTCACTCGGCGGATTCCGGGGCGGGACCCTGCTCAAAAAACGGTTGCTGGCACTGGAGGGGGTTGACCTGTCTTCGATGACCCGGAGGCGAAGATGAAAATTACTTCACAGCAGGGGAAAGGGGGGAGCGACCGGTCTGGAGGGAAAAGGGATGGGACAGGCGGATAATGTGAAAAAGATCGGTGCGGCACGGTTTTCCGTGGGGGCCGCCCTCGGTCTTGCCGTTCTGAAATTAACGACCGGTTTTCTGCTTCATTCCCTTGGGATGATCTCAGCCGGTGTTGATTCTCTCATGGATCTCATTGCTTCCGGGATCAATTATTTCTCCATGAAGCAGGCGATCAAACCGGCCGACCGGGAACATCCCTACGGTCATGGGAAGATCGAGAATATCGCCTCTCTCTTCCAGGCGGGGATCATCGGTCTGGCCGGGTTGTTGCTGATGGGGGAGGGGATTCGCCGGATGCTGCTTGTCGAGGCCGTTCCCGTCTTCGATGTGGGGATCTTTGTGATGGCTCTTTCCGGCGTGATCAGTTATCTTGTGGGAAGACGTCTGGCCCGGTTCGCCCGGATGACCGATTCCCCCCTTCTTGCAGCCGACGCCCTCCATTTCACCATCGATACCTGGACCAATACCGGCGTTGTGCTGGCCCTGCTTCTTTCCCGATGGAGTGGAAAAATCTTCTTCGACCGGGCGGCGGCAATCCTGATCGGAGGCTGGATCCTCTATGCCGCACTGAAGCTCTTTCGGAATGCCCTCGCCGCCCTGATGGATCAGAACATCTCCCCGGAAATGGAGGAAAAAATCGACCGGATCATCCTCGATCATTGCGAGGAGATCATCGGTTATCATCGGATGCGGACCCGGCGGTCGGGTTCAAAGAAGATGATCGATCTTCATCTGGTGATCTGCAAGGATATCACTCTTGACGAAGCACACGGAATTACGGAGGAGCTGGAGAAAAAGATTGAAGAGGATATCAATAACTCCGACGTGATGATCCATATCGAGCCCTGTGACATGGAATGCCCCCGGATACGGGAGCAGTGCCTCTACAAGACCGAACCTTCCTCCCCCGCAGATGGGTCTTGATCACTCATCGGCCACCGGGACCCCTTTGATCTTCTGACCGAAAACAAATTTTTTCTTCGGATTTGCCGAGGTCATAAAATGATGGTGACCGCAGATCGGGCATTTGTAGAAGTAGCTTTCGCTCAGGATCGAAAAGTTGTCGATCCCGTTGGATTCATAATTCATGCTGGCCTTGTACATGGTTGAAGAACACTTGGGGCAGGTCATCGTTCGCTCCTTTATCAGAAAACGGTTTATCTATAAGTCTACAAAGTAGAGTAATTTGATCCTGTTTGTATTATATAGCGGTTTTTCCAAAAGTCAAGGAGGATGCTCTCGTAAAAAGTCGTTTTCCGGATTCCGTTCATGGTTCGACAGGCTTCCGAGCATGGTGAGCTTGCCGAACCACACGAACGGAATATCAATCACTTACACCGTTCGCCCTGAGCACGCCTGTCCTGAGCTGGTCGAAGGGTCGAAGGGCTTCGTGACTTTTTACGACACCATC
>JAADIO010000071.1 GCA_013151235.1 Deltaproteobacteria bacterium
GACGGGACCAACCTGGAGTTTTCCCATAACGAAAGGGCAGAAGCCGCAAAGGGGGCGGATACCCGGACGATCGAAGCGCTGGAACACGCAGCGGGACGGATCCGGCGCTTTCATGAAAAACAGCGGGAATCGACGTGGTCCGAGCGGGACGACGACGGCGTTGAATTGGGGCAGATCATCCGCCCCCTGAAACGGGTGGGCATCTATGTCCCCGGCGGGAAGGCCTCTTACCCCTCGTCGGTCCTGATGAATGCCGTAACCGCAAAAGTGGCCGGGGTCTCCGAGATCATCATGGTCACGCCGACCCCGAATGGGGAGATCAACCCTTACGTCCTCGCCGCCGCCCGGATCGCCGGAGTGGACCGGATCTTCCGGATCGGCGGCGCCCAGGCCGTGGCCGCCCTGGCCTACGGGACCGAAAGGATTCCTCAGGTGGACAAGATCGTAGGGCCCGGCAACATTTACGTCGCCCTGGCGAAAAAGCTCGTCTTCGGCCTGGTCGACATAGACATGATTGCCGGCCCGAGCGAAATCCTGGTCCTCGCGGACGAGACCGCCGATCCCGGGTTCATCGCCGCCGATCTCCTCTCACAGGCGGAACATGACGAACTGGCCTGGCCGATCCTGGTCGCGACTTCCCGGTCCCTCATTGATGCCGTGGAGAAAGCCATCGAAAAACAGCTTGAGGAACTGCCCCGCCGGGAGATCGCCCGGAAATCCCTCGACCGCTTCGGCTCTCTCATCTTCGTGCCCAATCTCGAAAAAGGCGCCGAGGTAGCCAACGCCATCGGTCCGGAACACTTAGAGGTGATGACTGCCGTACCGAAGGAGATCCTGGGCAGTCTGGAAAACGCCGGCGCCATCTTCTGCGGCCCCTTTACCCCGGAGCCGGTGGGAGATTACATGGCCGGGCCGAACCATGTCCTCCCCACGGGCGGGACCTCCCGCTTCTTCTCTCCCCTCCATGTGGGGGATTTCTATAAACGTTCCAGCCTCCTCTCTTTTACCGAGGCGGGCTTCCGTAAAATCGCCGACGATACGATCCGGCTGGCGGAACTGGAAGGGCTGCCGGGGCACGCCCGTTCCGTCCGTATCCGCAAGGATGCAATGAAAGGAGAGACTGCCGATGAGTCATCCCCTTGAACACCTGCGGCCGGAGATCCGGGCCCTCTCCCCCTACACGATCTCCCATACTGAGGCACGGATCAAGCTCGATGCCAACGAGAACCCCTTCGGACCATCAGAGAAGATTCGGCGTGAAATCCGGGAGGTCCTCGACCGGATCGCCGTCAACCGTTATCCCGACCCCGCCGCCACGGAGCTGAAGGCGGTCATCGCAAAATTTCTGCGGATCCCGGCAGACCGGTTGCTCTTAGGGAACGGATCGGACGAACTAATCGGTTATCTCATCACCACCTTTGCCGGCAAAGGAAACGGGGTTCTCTACCCCGCCCCCACCTTCTCCATGTACGGAATTATCGCCGCAGCCTTCGGGCAGAAGCGGATTGAAGTCCCTCTGGATGCCCATTTCAAGATCGACCCGGACCGTCTGACATCAACCATTCACGAAGCCTCGCCGGAAATCATCTTCCTTGCCTCGCCGAACAACCCAACGGGCCGGGAGTTTCCGGAAGAAGTTATTCTTTCCCTGCTGGAGGAATCAGGGGCCGTGGTCGTTCTCGATGAAGCCTATATTGACTTCTCCGGACATGCGGGTTCTCTTCCTCTCCTCGACCGGTATCCGAACCTCATTATTCTCCGAACCCTCTCCAAGATCGGAATGGCCTCCCTCCGTCTCGGGATCCTGACGGCCGCCCCCGAAATCCTCCGGGAAATCGAGAAGGTGCGCCTCCCCTATAACGTCAACACCTTCTCGCAGGCGGCGGCGACGGTCCTGCTCGGGCATGAAGAATCGCTTCGGACACAGATCGAAACGATCGTCTCCGAACGGGCCCGGCTCTTTTCCGCTCTGTCGCAAATCCCACAGATCACACCGATTCCTTCCACGGCGAACTTCATCCTTTTCCGAACAGATGAAGCAGACCGTCTCTTTAACTCCCTCCTGAATGCCGGGATTCTGATCCGCAACCTGAACATCCCCGGCCCCCTTGCGGGATCTCTTCGGGTGACCATCGGTACACCGGAGGAAAATCACGAATTCATTTGCCATCTTCAAAATTTTTTTCAGGGAGAGAAATCATGACACGGCGCGCAAAGATTGACCGGAAAACCGGCGAAACATCCATCAAAGTCACCCTGAAATTAGACGGCAAAGGAACCTACAAGATCCAGACCCCCATTCCCTTTCTGAACCACATGCTGGAACTCTTTACCCGGCACGGTCTCTTTGATATCGACCTCTCCGCCACGGGTGATACGGAGGTCGATTTTCACCACACCGTAGAGGATGTCGGCATTTGCCTCGGCAAGGCATTCGACAAGGCCCTCGGGGAAAAGAAAGGAATCTGCCGCTATGGTCACGCAGCCGTCCCCATGGACGAGACCCTGACCCAGGTCACCATCGATCTCTCCGGAAGGCCCTACCTTAAATTCCGGGCGGAACTTCCGAAAGAGAAGGTCGGTGAATTCGACCTGGAACTGGCCGAAGAGTTTTTCCGGGCCTTCACCAATCACATCAAGGCAAACCTCCACATCAATCTTCTCTACGGAGAAAACCTCCACCATATCCTCGAATCAATATTCAAGGCCACGGCCCGGGCACTGCGGCAGGCCACAGGGAAGGATCCCGGACAGGCCGGCATCCCCTCCACCAAGGGGGTGTTGGAGTGAATTCCCAAGGAAGCTCGGTGCAAATTCACTTTTTGTTTTGCCTTTGATCCCGCCTTTTCGCATCGGCTGAACAGGAACCTGAATCAATCCGGGAAATCGGGCAAAATCCTGCTGTTTTTATTATTGCCCGCTCGAAACAACTCTGTTATTATATACATAAATAGTTCATCTACTTTCACCTTATTAATCTACATTTACGGCGGCAACCGGATGGATAACAAAGCAAAAATCCTCATTGTCGATGACAGTGAATCAATACGGCAAAACCTTGCGGCAATACTGACCAAAGAAGGGTATTCCATCACAACTGCCGAAAACGGCGCGACCGGCCTGCAGAAAATCAAGGTCGGGCATCCGGATCTTGTGATTCTCGATCTGGTGATGCCGACGCTGGACGGAATGAAGGTCTGCAATGCCATGAAAGGGGATCCGGAACTGAAGAAAATCCCCGTCCTCATGAACACCTCCAAAGGAAGCAAGGATGATATCATCCAGGGGCTCGAAGCAGGGGCCAACGACTATATCGTCAAACCTTTTCATGAAGAGGAACTGCTTGCCCGGGTCCATTCCCTGCTTCGCTCCGGCAGCATGGTAAAACAACTCGAACGGGACAAACTGGACCTGCTGGCAATCCTGGAAATCAGTAATGCAATCACCTCCACCCTCGATTCCAGGGAGGTTCTCTATTCCATTGTCAAGAAGATCTCCGAAATTATTCATGTGATACGCTGCTCCATCGTCCGGATCGACTCCAATGAGTCCAAAGGATATGTGGTCGCCACCAATGAGGATCCCAATATTTACAATCTGGTTATCGACCTGAAGAAGTATCCCGAAATCAATGAAGCACTTCAAACCCGGGAGATCGTTATCATCAACGATACGGCGAAAGATCCCATTGTCGGCCCGGTACGGGAGGTTCTCTCCCGGATCAACATTCATTCCCTCCTGGTCCTGCCGGTCATTATGAAACAGAACGTAATCGGCACACTTCTGTTACGAACCTCACGGAAAGAACATGCCTTCACGGAACGGGAGATCCAGCTCTGCCAGATCGTGGCCAATGCCTCGGCAAACGCCCTGATCAACGCCTCGCTCTTCGAATCAATGGAGCTGGCCAATATTCAGCTTGAGCGTCTCGCGACGACCGACGGGCTGACAAACATTTTCAACCACCGCTATTTTTATATGCGGCTTGATGAGGAATTCAACCGGTCGGAACGGTACCGGACACCACTCTCCGTCATTATGAGTGATGTAAACAACTTCAAAACGATCAACGATACCTATGGGCACCGGACGGGAGACCTCATTCTTAAGGAACTGGCCCGGATTCTCAAGACAAGCATCCGGAAGAGCGATATCGTTGCCCGGTATGGAGGAGACGAATTCGTGATTCTTCTTCCACAGACCGACCGGAAAGGCGCTGAAGCCGAAGCCGCCCGGATCATCAAGGCCATCTCCGAGCACAAATTTACCTCGATGGAAGGTCTTTCTCCCACGATCAGTCACGGGATCTCCACCTATCCCGACCCGAAGATCACAAAGGCAGATGACCTCGTAAAACTTGCAGACCGTCAGCTCTACATTCTCAAGAATGAACAGAAGAAAGACCTGGTGGCCCCCCACCGATAAATATTTTCCCCACCTGATTCCGAAGGAAAAATCAGACAAACCTTCGAACCACCGCCTGAAAAGTCTCGAGCAAAAGGCCGTTCTCCTCGGAAGAACGGATGGCGATTCGAAAAAAACGGGGGCCGAGTCCGGAAAAGGAAGCACAGTTCCGGACGAGAATCCCGGCACGAAGAAGGGCGCCGAAAAGCCGGTCCGGTTCCGGCATGGGGGAAGAAGTTTCCAGTAGAAGAAAGTTGGCCGATGAGGGAAAAACCCGCACACCCGGCAGGGATGCAAGCCTTCCGACCAAGACGGCCCTCTCTGCATCAATGAGCTCAAGGGTCCTCTCCCGGTATTCAGCGTCATCAAGCGCCGCAGCCACGGCGGCGCCCGCAAGGCGGTTCATGGTCCAGGGCTCCTGGCATGCGCCGATCCTCCTGACCAGCACCCCGTCTCCATAAATCGCCCCCGCACGCAGTCCGGGGATCCCGTAGAACTTCGTGAAGGAACGAAGAACCAGGAGGTTCGGAAACTCCTTCACACGATGCCGGACCGACCCGTCCGGGACGAAGTCGATGAAGGCCTCATCGCAAAGCACAATGATTCCCCGGTCCGCCGCCGCATCCACGACCATGAGAACCTCTTCAGCAGAAAGGAGCCCCCCCGTCGGGTTATTGGGGTTGCAGAGGACAAGCAGATCTATTTTCTCCGACAGCGCGTCAATCAACCTTCCGGGATCGAGCCGGAACGACTCTTCGGCAATCAGGGGAAAAGAGACAACCCCGCATCCGGCGAGTCTCAGTGCCCGCCCGTAATCGGAGAAGGATGGGACCGGGACCAGCGCCCGCCTCGGCGACAAGACCCTCGGCACAAGGTAGACAAACTCACTGCTTCCGTTGCCGACAAGTACGTTCTCAACAGAGAGGTTCCCCTCCCCGGCCAGGCGCTCACGCAGCGTCATCCCGTCGATCTCGGGATAGTGGACAAGCCGGTCCATCCCGTCGAGGATAGCCTTGAGCGCCCCTTTCGGCGGCCCCAGCGGATTGATCGAGGCCGAGAAATCGAGGATCTCTTCCTCTGGAATCCCGCAGGCCTTCGAGATCTCCCGAAGGTTCCCGCCATGTTGTTGAATCATCGGTTTCCCCTGGCTTGTTTTTCTCTGCGACCTCCGCGTCTTTGCGGTGATTGCTTTTCAGCTTTGATTTTATCTTGAGTCTTTTCCCCGTGCTCTCCGTGGTGAATGCTTTTTGTTTTTTCAATTTTCATCTTTACCGCAGCATCAGCGCGAGCACCCCCGCCATCGCCATCAGGAAGAAGGCGCCGTACATCAACTGCACGGCCCCCCGGACGGCACCGGGAGTCAGGGGGCGGACCGGTTCCCCGATCACCGGTTTCTCGATCATGACTCCTCCGTAGAAATTCCTGCCGCCGAGCTGAATGCCGAGCGCTCCTGCGGCGGCGGCCTCGGGGATCCCCGCATTGGGACTTGAATGTTTCCGCCCGTCCCGCCGGAGGATTCTGAAGGCATCCCGGCCCGATCCTTTCCACAGGAATGAGACAACCACCAGGAGGAGCCCCGTAACCCGGGCGGGGATAAAGTTCACCAGGTCGTCGAAACGGGCCGGGAAAAAACCGAGATCCCGGCAGGCCTCGTCTTTGTACCCCAGCATGGAGTCGAGGGTGTTCACCGCCTTGTAGGCCATGGCGAGGGGCGCGCCTCCGAGGATCAGATAGAAGAGGGGAGCGATCACCCCGTCGGAGCTGTTCTCGGCGACGGTCTCCACGGCAGCCCGGATGATCCCTTCCCGGGAAAGTACGGACGTGTCCCGACCGACGATCCCGGAAAGCTCCCGCCGCGCCTTTTCAAGATCCTCTTCCCGGAGAGCCTTCTCAACCTTCGCCGCCTCGCGGTGCAGCGTCCGGGCGGCCAGCGTGGTCCAGGCGAGGAAGACCGAGAGAAGCGAGCCAAACCAAGGATGGAGAACCGAAGCGGCTTTTACAACAAAGAAGGTCGTCTCGAAGGAGAAGACAACCACGATCAGGACGATCCCCCCTCCGGCAATCCGGTGTCCCCAACCGGGCCGGGTGAGCTTCCGTGCCGCCTTTTCGAGTATAACGATCAGACGGCCCATGAGGACAACGGGGTGGGGAAACCATTCCGGATCGCCCAGCAGGAGATCGAGCATGCAGGCGGCAAGAAGCGCTAAAGGCGGCATCTCTTCTCCCGGGCAAGGCCGGCCATGTTACGGATCGCCTCAAGATCGACGTGCTCCCGGAAGAGCCCGGCCAGGCGGTCAAAGGCCGCCTCCTTGCGGCTTCCGTAGTCCTGCCCCCCGGCGGCGACATCGTTGTTCTTTTTCAAACCGGACAGAAACCACCGGGTGAAAGAAGCATTCTCGAAAATACCGTGGAGATAGCTCCCCCAGAGGTTCCCGCTCCCGTTGATCCATCCCTCTTCGTCATTCACCGGCCTGCCGTTCCGCTCAATGATCCGGAAAAGGCTTCGGCACCTCCCCGTTGCAACGCTCCTTCCCATGTGGATCTCGTACCCCTCCAGCTCCTCCGTCCCCCCTGCCATGACCGCGCGGACACGGGCCGTGATCTTCTCCGGCACAAGGACCGTTCGGAAGGGGAGGAGGGCCAGTCCTTCCGCCTTCACGCGGCGGCTCTCCACGCCGCCCGGATCCTCCACGCACTCCCCGAGCATCTGGAATCCCCCGCAGATCCCGGCAACGGTCCCGCCCCGCCTCGCGAAGTCCCGGATCGACGCGGCAAGACCGCTCTTTCCGAGAAAGTCGAGATCCCCCAGGGTGTCCTTGCTCCCCGGCAGGATCACGGCATCGCAGGTATCGACAACACCGGGATCCTCAAGATAGATAACCTCCACCCCGTCGATCCCCCCGAGGGGATCGAAATCGGTATAGTTGGAGATCCGGGGAAGGCGGACGACACCGATGGTCAGCCCCGGTCCGTTGCCGGCAACCGCTTTGCCTTCCAGCGCTACGCTGTCCTCCTCCTCGATCCCGAGATCGGCACACCAGGGAAGGACGCCCAGGACCCGTTTGCCCGCCCGCCCTTCAATCTGCCTCAAACCGGGCGCAAGGAGAGACGGGTCCCCCCGGAACTTGTTGATGAGAAGACCGGAAACGCGGTCACGCCACGGCCGGGGAAGAAGCATCAGGGTCCCCAGGAGGGAGGCAAAGACCCCGCCCCGGTCGATGTCGGCCACAAGGAGGACCGGGGCATCGGCCATTTCGGCCGTCCGCATATTGACGATATCCCGGTCCATCAGGTTGATCTCGGCGGGACTTCCCGCCCCTTCGATCACGATGAGATCGAACCCGGCGGCCAGGGTCTCGTAGGCCTCCCGGACCAGTGCGACAGCCTTCTCCTTGAGGTCATAGTATCCCCGTGCCGTGAAGTTCCCCACGGGGCGGCCCATGAAGATCACCTGGGAGCCGGAGTCGGTCGTCGGCTTGAGGAGTATCGGGTTCATCGCCGCCACCGGTTCGATCCCCGCCGCCTCGGCCTGAACCGCCTGGGCCCGGCCGATCTCGAGCCCCTCCTTCGTCACGTAGGAGTTGAGGGCCATGTTCTGGGCCTTGAAGGGAGCGACCCGCACCCCCTCCTGCGCAAAGATCCGGCAGAGGGCGGCGGTCACAATGCTCTTGCCTACATTCGATGCCGTCCCCTGAACCATGATCGATTTACACCGTTTCATTAACTTTCGACCCTTCCCATCTTTGAGGGTTCGTCTCTGTCATGTTCTTGCTTTTCTCTGTGACCTTCGTGCGCTTCGTGGTGATTGCTTTCGCCTTTTGCGGGGGTGGTTTTCCTCTGCGCTTTCCGCGTCTGGCTTACTGTTGTCAAGCAGCTCTTTTTGCCTCAGGTTTTTCTCCCCGCATCCCCGGTGGTTCATTGCTTCTACAGTGACAACTCATCCTGCGTTTTCGTTCATTCTCTTTGCTCGCCCAAAGAAGATGGTCTCGTAAAAAGTCGTTTTTCGGATTCCGTTCATGGTTCGACAAGCTACCGAGCATGGTGAGCCGGTCGAACCACACGAACGGAATATCAATGACTTACACCGTTCGCCCTGAGCGGGCCGAAGGGCCTGCCCTGAGCATGCCGAAGGGGAGAGGGGAGTTCGATAACATGCTCCGCATGGTCGCCCCTGAACGGTCTATATCTTTGGGTTTCCGAGCATGGTAAGCTCAGCCGAACCACACGATCTCACTCTCTTTCCCGACCTTTCTCCGATGCTCGGCTTCGTGAAGGGGTTGCTCTCCCCCTGCGGGGGAGTCGGGAAAGTGCCGTCCCGGATAAACCGGAACGCTACAGGTTTCGTGGACGATTTCTATTCCTTCATGATCTTCATGTCCTTCATGGTGAATGCTTTTGCTTTTCCCCGTGACACCCCGCCTGCCTGTGCGTGTCCGCACGCAGACAGGTGTTCCCCGTGGTTGACGGCTTTTGACTTTGACCGTATCCCCGCTTCGTCACCATGACATCACCGAAACGGGACGTATCGCTGTTGCCTACGATCACCGTCGTCAGCATGTCGATCTCGTGGTCGAGCATCCCGTCAATGTCGGTCAGCACCACGCGGCCGGCTCCCCGGTGTGCGGACCGGACGATCCCGACCGGCGTCTTCCCGTCCCGGTATTCCAGCAGGATCCGCCGTGCCTCGACGATCTGCTCCCGGCGCCCCCGGCTCCTCGGATTGATCAGGACGACAACGAAGTCCCCCGACCCGGCCGCATGGAGCCGTTTCACGATCCTGTCCCACGGCGTCAGCAGATCGCTCAGGGAGATGGATGCGTAGTCGTTCATGAGAGGCGCGCCGAGCAGGCTCGCCGACGCCTGGGCCGCCGATACGCCGGGGACGATCTCCAGACCGATTTCCCCTTCTCCTCCCTGCCGGTCCCTGATGAGTTCCAGGACGAGTCCGGCCATCCCGTAGACACCGGAGTCTCCGCTGGAGACAAGGGCTACCCTCCGCCCGGCGAAGGCGGCCTCGATCGCCTCCCTGCAACGATCGACCTCCTTCATCATCCCCGACCCCCGGAATTCCTTCCCTGCGAATTCCGGCCTGAGCAGTTCCAGGTAGGTCCGGTAACCGAAGATCAACTCCGACGCCGAAAGCGCCTCCCGCGCCCGGCCGGTCATCTGCACGGCATCCCCCGGCCCCATCCCTACGACAAAGAGAGTCCCGCCCCCTCGGCCACGGCCATCGTCACATTTCCGGATCTCGCCTTGGGGACGACAAGTGAATCCGTGCCCGCCCCCTTCATCGCCGCCTGCTCGCATACACCCTTGACTCCCAACTCCTTCAACGCCCAAGGCGACGGCCCCGTGCCGTCGGGCATGGCGTTCAGTTCATCCCTCGCATAGTAACGGACCGGCACACCGATCTCATCTGCAAAATCACGGAGGCCCACCTCATCCGCCTTGGCATCGATCGTGGCGATCCGTCCCACAGAGAGGTTCGAAAGCCCCCGCTCCCGGAAAAGACGGAGGAAGAATTCCCTGATCTCCGGCGCCCCGGTTCCCCTGTTGCACCCGATCCCGCAGACAAGGTTCTTCGGCCGGAGCAAAAGGGTCCTGCTGTCCTTCCCGCATTCCGCAATCCTCCGGTTGCTGACAACCACCCGGGCAGTGCAGTCCGAGGCGAAGAGCTCGGCAAGGTTCTCAAAGGGGATCCAGGGCCCGGACGCATCACGGATCCACCCGGGCCGCCCGCTGAATATCCCGACCCGGTCCCCGTTGACAAGGGCGGCGTTGATCCCGCGGACCGTCCCGGGATTTTCGATCACCAGGCCCATCTCTCCGGCCCACACCTCGGCGGCCGGCAATCCCGAAAGATCGGTCGCCGTCGTAATCACCGGATCGGCTCCGGTCGCCTTCGCCACCTTCAGGGTCAGGGCATTGGCGCCTCCCATGTGACCTGAAAGGAGGCTGATCACATGCCTCCCCTTTTCATCCATCACCAGGACCGCCGGGTCGCAACGCTTATCGGTTATGAGGCCCGAGATCACCCGGACGACAATCCCCGTGGCCATGACAAAGACAAAAGACCTGTACTCCGGCCAGAGCCGTTCCACCAGTTTCGAGAGGGGGGGATCAAAGGAGATCTCCCCATCCGGTTCCCGGACCAGATCCCGGGGCGTATAGACGGTGCACTCCGGCAGGAGCCCCGAAAGTCTCCGGGCCAGGTCCCGGCCGTTTCTCGTGACGGAGATGAGGGCAATCTTATTGTTCTTCGTCAGATTCTTCATGGCAAGATTGATGGTGTCGTAAAAAGTCGTTTTCCGGATTCCGTTCATGAATCTTCATCTTTCCCCCTCCGATACCCGTGCGAGAAATGCCTGTCGTAGAGCTTCGACCTTGGAAAACGGTCGATCGTCTTCAGCACCGGGTCGAGGACATCCCCCACGACAATCAGGGCCTGACGGTCGATTTCGGCCTCACGAACCTGCGCCGCAATCGTATCGAGCCTCCCTTCGAGAATCTTTTCATCGGGCCAGCCCGCACGATAGACCACGGCACAGGGGGTATCGCGGCGGTATGCCTCCTGAAGATCGGCAACAACCTTTTCGATCATACCAATACTGAGGAAGATCACCATCGTCGCGTTGTGACCGGCCAGGAGGGAGAGACGCTCTTTCTCCGGCACCGGCGTCCGCCCTTCCCGGCGGGTCAGGATCACCGTCTGGGAAAGGCCGGGGATGGTCAGCTCCTGTCTGAGCGCGGCGGCCGCCGCCGAAGCCGCACTCACACCCGGCACGACCTCAAAAGGAATCTCATAACGATCGAGTTCCACCATCTGCTCGAAGATGGCGCCGTAGAACGCGGGGTCGCCCGTATGGAGGCGGGCCACCATCTTCCCCTCCGCAACGGCCGTCACCATCAGGTGCACGATCTCATCAAGATCCATCTTTGCCGTGTCGTGAATCTCAGCACCTTCCTTCGCCCGGTCCAAAACCACGGGATTGACGAGAGAACCGGCATAGAGGATCAGATCGGCCCCGGAGATGATCCTTGCCCCCTTCAGGGTCATCAGCTCCGGATCGCCGGGGCCGGCTCCAATGAAATAAACACGCGACATACTGCCTCTCATACGGATTTCGTCACGATCAATGTCGAAAGGTAATCAAGATCAGCCCCGTCGACCTCCCGGAGATCACGGTAGATCCGCTCCCCGGCGGTCCCGCACCGGGTGACGAGAACGGCCCGGTCGAGAATCCCCATCCTGCCGATCACGTCCCTGACCTCATCGAAGACGCGGTTGACCTTCATGAAGACCACCGTTTCGAAACGATCCAGCGCCTCTTCGATCTCTCCGGGACGGTAGACCGCCGGAAGGATCATGACCCGCTCGTCCGTCCGGGCGAGGGAAACCCCCGCCGCTGCGGCAACGGCCGTTACGGAGGTCACGCCGGGGACAACCTCAGATGCGAGGCCGGAGAACCGTCGGGCCATCTCGTCGAGTATGTAGCCGAAGGTACTGTAAAGGAGGGGGTCGCCGATGGTAAGGAAGGCAGCGTCCCGGCCCGATTGCAGAACGGCGCCGATCCTCTCCGCCGCCCCGGCCCAGGCCGGTTCCATGACATCCTTCTCCCGGGCCATCGGGAAATGGAGGAATACCACCTCCTGCCGGCCGGAATCGAGGAGATGCTCCACGACCTTCAGCGCGCGGCTCCCTCCGCCCGCCCTCGCCTCAGGCGTGAAGATCACCGGCACCCGCCCGACAAGGCGCGCCGCCCTCAACGTCAGGAGTTCCGGATCCCCCGGTCCGACGCCGATCCCGTAAAACCTTCCTGTTCCCGGTGTCACATCTTCCTTCTTCATCCAGGCCCTCCCCCTGCCCTTCCACTGCTTACAATGAAAACCGTATTTCCCGCTTCCAGGAGGGTCCGGCCGGCCAGTTCCCTCCCGCGGGCAATCTGCAAAGCGACAACCTCCGGGGAAAATCCGGCCGCGGCAAGACCCTTGCGCGCATCTTCAAGGCTTTCCAGTGTCACCATGTTCACGACAATCCGCCCGCCCTTCCTGAGCCGCCGCAGGGACGTCCGAAGAA
>JAADIO010000072.1 GCA_013151235.1 Deltaproteobacteria bacterium
GAACGTAGATGTAGCCTCGTAAAAGACAAGCTCCACTGGCCGAGCCTCTTCAAGATAGGCGAAGGCAGCATCCTTTTGCCGACACTGGCTTGAAGGATAAAATAGGGACAGCGACCATTATATTCCTTTGCGTGGCCGCCATGGCCGCGATAACGCTCAAGGTACCAGATCTTTAATCTTGCTCTCCTTTGTTGAAAAGGCCTGACACCTTACACCTCCAAACCACATGAATATCTTGACTTTCTCAGACGACTCCAATAGTATCTACAATGTAGCAACAAAAAGGAGGGCCGCCATGAAAACCAAGGCACAAAAATGGGGAAACAGCCTGTCCGTCCGGGTGCCCAAGGGCATTGCAGAAAAAGCAGGTATCCGTGATGAAGATATGCTCGATATCGATATTGAGAACGGAAAGATCATATTGATACCCATCAAGAAAAAAGAATATCAACTCAAAGACCTTCTCAAGAAGATTACCGATGAGAATATCCATGGCGAAATTGACTTTGGAGAACCCTTGGGACGAGAGATCTTTTGATGACGCCGACACCGTATGTACCGGATCGTGGAGATATTGTATGGCTTCAATTCAACCCTCAATCCGGGCATGAACAGGCCGGCTACCGACCTGCTTTGGTACTTTCACCCGTGACCTATAATGAGCGCGTGGGGTTGATGTTGTGCTGCCCCATCACAAGCCGGATCAAGGGATATCCTTTTGAAGTGGAAATCAAAGCGGGTGCAAGAATCAAGGGTGTGGTCCTTGCTGATCAAGTGAAAAGCCTGGACTGGAAAGTACGAAAAGCCAGGAAAGAAGCGAAGACCACGGCCGGAGTGATTCATAAAGTCCTGGCCAAACTCCATACGTTGTTATCCTACTGATTTTCTTTCCCTTCAAACGCTATACAAATCTTATAAGCAGACCTGACACTTTACAGGTTATCCCTGCTGTTCGTCCGTTTTACCGAATCCTCCCCCTCCGGGTGTCTTCAGGAGAATCGAATCTCCGGCCTCAAGATGGAGGGCCACGCGATGGGGCAGCTCTTCAATCGTTCCGTCGGCCCGGCAGAGCCGGTTCACTCCCCGCTGCCCGCTTCCTCCCCCGGCCATGCCGTAGGGAGGGATCTTCCGCCGTTCCGAAAGGATCGAGAGGGTGGCCGGTTTTTGAAAGCCGATCTTCCGGATGACCCCGTTGCCTCCGGGGAACTTCCCGTCTCCTCCGGAGCCTTTCCGAAGCGTAAATCGACGAAGCCGGACACCGGGGTGCCGGACTTCAAGAATTTCCGGGTCGGTGATCCGGGTATTGGTCATATGGACCTGGACCCCGGAGGCGCCGGGACAGCCGTCGAGAGCACCCGATCCTCCCGCAACGGTTTCATAGTATGGAGACTCCCCCTCCACCTCGAAAAGGAGATTGTTCATTGTCCCCTGGGAGGCGCCGGCTACCCCGAGGGCCCCGAGGAGGAGATCAACGACCCGCTGGGAGGTTTCCACATTCCCCGTGGCCACGGGTGCGGGGAAGGGAGGATTGAGGATCGATCCTTCCGGTACACGGAGAGTGATCGGCCGGAGGCAGCCGCTGTTCAGGGGGATGTCGCCGCAGGTGAGGGTGCGGACAACGTAGAGGACGGCGGAACGGGTGACCGAGAGGGGGGTATTGAGGTTATCTTCACGGTGCCGGGCGCCGGTTCCCGCAAAGTCAATGATCGCCGTCACTGTGGAGGGGGGACGCTCACCGCCCCGGATCTCGATCCTGACCCGAAGGGGGGTCCCGTCGTCGAGACGATCTTCGAAGGAAGCAATGAAGGGATCCTTTTTCAGGAGGAATTTCAGCAGGGCCTGCTGCACGGAGAATTCGGCATTGTCCTGTATATAATCCATATACCGGCGCACCGTCTTCCATCCATAGCGACGGATCATCCGCTGAAGTTCGCCGACCCCCTTGTGGCAGGCGGCGATCTGTGCCTGGAGATCGAAGATCCGCTCTTCCACGTTCCGGACGGGACGGGGGGCGTCGGACAGAAGACGGGTCAGTTCGGCCTCCCGGAAGTGCCCTTTTCGGACCAGCAGAAAGTCATCAATCAGGACTCCTTCGTCGCTCAGGTCCCGGGCCTTGACCGGCATGGAGCCTGGAGCGGCCCCGCCGATGTCGGCATGGTGCCCGCGGGCGGCTGTGAAAAACCGGATCTCCCCCTCCCGGGAGAAGACGGGGCAGATCACCGTCGTATCGGGAAGATGGGAGCCTCCCTTATAGGGGTTGTTCGTCAGATAGAGATCTCCCGGTTGCATCCTTCCTTTCCGGTCGGCGAGGACGGCCTTGACGGTATCTCCCATCGAACCGAGATGAACGGGGATGTGGGGGGCGTTGGCGACCAGACCGCCCGATGCGTCAAAAACGGCACAGGAAAAATCGAGACGTTCCTTGATATTGACGGAATGTGCCGTATTCCGCAGGGTATGACCCATCTCGCCGGCCACCGACATGAAGAGATTGTTGAAGACCTCGAGAAGGACCGGGTCGGGACCTCTGCTCGTCACCGAGGCCGGGATCCTGCACCGGGACACCCTGTCGGCGAGGACAACTCCGTCGGACAGGACCGTTGCCTCAAAGCCCGTCTCCACCAGAAAGGTCGTATGGGGATCGACGACAAAGGCGGGTCCTTCGATCCGGGTCCCCGCGGGAAGGTCTTTTCGTAGATAGACGGGAGCTTTGATCGTTCCTTTCTCGTCATGGAAGGTCTGAAAGGAGACCGCCTCCGCCCGGTGTTTCCTGTCCGCCGGATGCACGGGACCGGGGGGAAAGAATTCCTCTTCTTCTTCTCCTTCCACGCGGAGATGGACCACCTCCAGGGAACCTTCGGCAGGGACGAATCCGAAGATTTTTTCATACCGCGTACAAAATTCGGTAACCGTCTTTTCATATCCGCCGAAGGGGACGGGGATGAAATTTTCCGTGCCGCGCTGCCGCAGGTCGATCCATCGATGGATCGAATAGGCCGTTTTCCCGGCCGGTTTGCCGGAAAGGTTCCGTTCCAACACCCGGTAGCGCTCTTCCAGCGCCTCGTATCCTTTCGGACCAAAGGGTTCAAGAAGGGTGGCCTCCGCCTGCACCGTAGGTCGGGCCAGACC
The DNA here is from genome assembly GCA_013151235.1 of Deltaproteobacteria bacterium. Classification (NCBI taxonomy): domain Bacteria; kingdom Pseudomonadati; phylum Myxococcota; class Myxococcia; species Deltaproteobacteria bacterium. Next base: position 3,130 of record JAADIO010000072.1, read on the forward strand.
GATGCCGTAGGCGGACATGAGACTGCTCAGGGGATGAAAAACCACCCGGTTGATTTCGAGGAGATCGGCCACACGGCAGGCATGCTGCCCTCCCGCCCCGCCGAAGCAGACGAGGGCATCGTTCCGGACGTCCACCCCGCGGGAAACGGAGATCTCACGGATTGCCAGGGCCATCTTTTCGTCTGCAATCCGGAGAAACCCGAGGGCGGTCTCCCGGACCGAAAGATTTCGATCCAGGGTGGTATTGATTCGCTCCGTCATCTCTTCAAAGGATCGAAGAGAGGCCGTGACATCCAGTCCCGACTTCCGGTCGGCGCCGAAGGTCTTCGGAAAGGCGTCCGCTATGATCCTCCCCGTTACAAGGTTGGCGTCCGTTACGGTGAGGGGACCGCCGAAACCGTAACAGGCGGGTCCGGGATCGGCGCCTGCCGATTCCGGGCCGACCCGTATCTTTTGTCCATCAAACCAGAGGACGGACCCCCCGCCGGAGGCGACAGACACAATGTTGAGCATCTCCGTGGAAAGTTCAACGCCGCCGACCTCCCGTTCAAAGCACTTTTCGAACTCCCCGTCAAAACGGCAGATATCGGTGGAGGTTCCTCCCATATCGAAACCGATGACACCGGCCGCACCCGCCTGCCGTGCGGCCTCGGCCACGGCGATGACCCCGCCTGCCGGTCCCGAAAAAAGGGCGTTCCTCCCATGGAAGTGATCCGGGCTCACCAGCCCCCCTGCGCTGACCATGAATTCGATCGGGATCGTTCCCGTCGCCTTCCGGATCTCCTGCAGGTGCCGATCGATCACCGGACTGAGATAGGCATCGACGACCGTACTCCGTCCCCGGCCGACGATCTTGATCCTGTTCATGGTCTCATGGGAGAGATAGATATTCGAAAATCCGGACTTTGCCGATCTCCTCTTCGTGGACCGGGTTTTTCCAGGCATGGAGGCAGACCACGGCCACGGCATCGATCCGCTCTTGCTCCAGGCGCTCCAGGATCGTGCCGAGACACTCCCGCCGGAGGGGCTCCTCCACCTCCCCCGCGGCATTGATTCGCTCACGAACCTCCAGAACAAGATCGTAAAGGACCGACGGTTTCCGTATGCAGAGTTCGAAGATCGAAGGGCGGCTCTGGTTCCCGATCTCCAGCAGGTCGGCGAATCCCGCCGTGATCAAAAGCGCCACCCGTCCCCCCTTGTGTTCTAAAAGGGCGTTCGTGGCCACGGTTGTCCCGAAACGGATCCCTTCAATCCGGTCGGCCGGGAGAACGACTTCCGGTGGAAGACCGAGAAGACGGCGGATTCCCTCAATCGATGCCGAGGGATAGTCCGGTGACGAAGAGAGGAGCTTTGTTACATGGAGTTTTCCCGAAGGATCGCGCCCGATCACATCTGTAAAGGTCCCCCCCTGATCGACGGCGAATCTCCATTTCGAAGTCATTTTATCTCTCCGTTCTTTCTGTGGGCATGTTCCGCGTTTTCCGGTCCGGTGATCGGCAGCCTGCATTCTAACCATTTCCCGGCGCGACGACAAGCCGGAAACATTTTCTCCGCTCCGTGCCGCATTTTCGGGAAGAAAACAGTCACAGATGGAAGATACGACAGTGCAATTTGCACGATATGGGTAAATTATTACATAGACCATTGGTCCATTCCCGTCGAGATCCGGCATGCCGGGCGCTTCATGCAACTATTGTCTTTTAAATCAATAAGATATGAGATGTTTTCCGGTGTTGGAAGGCCGTGATCAAGAGGGCTTCCTGATTCCGTGTCTGCACGATTGTATCATGCAGGCCTCCTGACGGATGCGCGGGACATGCCGGCGATTTTGTTTATTGATTTTGTCAAGAAAACGGGAACGAAGCGTCCATTTCTTTTCCTATCGATTTAATCCACAATTAAATTCTTCGGGATGTTCTCCCGAATATCCGGGCTTCAGTTTGGTCCGGCTGTACTTTATCAATATGATAAACAAAAAAATATTTATAAAAATCAACAAGATCGATGATCCCTTGGCATGTTGTTTGCTGTTTCAATGGTCCGTTGATGTGAATGGGGTCAGTGTAAACCGGTATTGTCGCGAGGAGATTTTATGAGTGAACAAGACAGAAAGATTGCAATCATCCTCTCATCGGAGGACTACGCCAAGATACAGCTTGCCGGAATGATCGCTTCGGTGGCTGCCGTATCGAGTATCGAGGTACTCATCTTCGTTTCAATGGGGGCCGTCCGAAAATTCAGGAAGGGGATCACGGACGATGAACGATTCACGGGATCCGATTTTTCAAAGGTCCTGAGGGAGAAAAAGGTTCCGCCCTATCTTGATCTTTTCAAGCAGGCCAGGGAGTTCGGCGATGCGAAGATCTATGCCTGCCCCATGGCCATGGAGGTCTTGGAGATGACGAAAGAGGATCTGGAAGAGGATATTTTCGACGAGATCGCCGGGATGACGAAGTTTCTCGTCGATGCCGATGGATACAATATTATTAATCTGTAGTACGTTGCCAAACAGGAGGTAAAATCATGGATGCTGCAATTAACACAAGCGTGGATGCACGGGATTCTTACTGTCCGGGGCCGCTGATGGAACTGATCCGGACCATGAAAAGGGAACCGGTCGGTTCGGTGATTGAAATCCTCTCTTCGGACCAGGGGTCGGCAAAGGATATTCCGGAGTGGATCCACAAGGTGGGACACGAGTATCTCCGCACCGAAGAGAAGGAAGGGTTCTGGAGTATTCTGGTGAAGAAAGCCAAATAGGCCGGCCGGATTATATCGATCATCATTTCGTTGTCATTGCCTGTTCCGGAACATTGCCCGGCGCGGTCGGGGACCGAATGTCGTATTCGGTCTGCTCTTCCGTCCGGCGATCAGGTCTGCGTGGGCGGAATGTCTGCAGCAACAAAATAATTTATGGAGGAATCTTCAGAATGGGAAAGCGGATTGTAATCATTGGGGGAGGGACCGGCGGGACCATTGTCGCCAACCTCCTTGCACAGGGGCTGCGAACCGAGATGCGTCGCGGTGACGTAACGGTCAACATGCTCAGCGCTTCGGACAAACATGTCTACCAGCCGGGTTTTATGTATGTTGCCTTCGGACGGATGCAGGACGATGAAATCATTCGGGATCAGCGGAGTATTCTCGACTCACTGGTCAACCTCTACGTCGATCCCGCTGTAAAGATCGATATCGAGGGGCAGACGGTCACGGCAAAAAGCGGCCGATCCTTCCCCTACGATTATCTGGTCATTGCGACCGGTTCCAGGATCGTCCCCGAGGAGATCCCCGGCCTCAAAGAGGGGGCGCATTGGTTCTACGACCTTCAAGGAGCCAAGAAGCTCCGGAAAGCGCTAAAGGAATTCGAGGGAGGCCGGATCGTCATCGCCGTGGGCGTTCCCCACAAATGTCCCGTGGCCCCGCTGGAAGTTACCTTCATGATCGACGACCTTTTCTCCAACAGCCATCTCAAAGGAAAATACGAACTCTTTTACACCTACCCCATCGCCCGCGTTCATGCACTGGAGCCGGTGGCACACTGGGCGGTCAAGGCCTTCGAGCGAAGGGGAATTCAGTATGAGACCTTTTTCAATATTGAGAAAGTAGACCCGGAGAAGAAGCAGCTTCACAGCGAAGAGGGGTCCGTCATCGACTATGACCTTCTGATTGCCATCCCCCCCCACAAGGGCGCCCCGCTGATTGAAGACTCCGGCCTCGGAGCCGACGGCTGGATTCCCACGGACAAACATACCCTGACCATGAAAGGGAAGGAAAATGTCTTCGTCGTGGGAGACACGACCAATATCCCCATCAGCAAGGCCGGTTCCACCACCCACTTCGAAGCGGACACCGCAGCGGAATCCCTGATCTGCCTGATCAAAGAAGGATGTCCGGGCCGCAGATACGACGGGAAGGTCTTCTGCTTCGTGGAAACCGGCATGGACAAGGGAACTTATGTCTGGTTCAACTATAACACGCCGCCGAATCCAGGGGAGCCGTCCCAGATGATTCACTGGTTCAAGCTGGCCTACAATCGCCTCTACTGGCTGAGTGCACGGGGCATACTCTAAAGGGAGGAATGAAATGTCCAAGAAGAATGGAGGGATGCAGGTGGTGGATGCACCTTCGGCGGATCTCGGGAATGCCGCTGCCGCCGATGCGCGTATGAATCAGGCGAGCAGTCTTGCAGAGGTTGCCGAGATGGTCCGGGCCTATCGGGATTCGCAGACCGACCCCATGATTGAGCGGATGGCCGCCATGATGGAACCCTTGGCAGCCCTGGCCGACCAGGTGGCGAAGCCCGAAGTGTTCCAGGCCGTGCAGGAGTCGGTTCGCACCCTGACCGAGCTGCATCAAAGCGGTTCGCTCAACGATCTCAAAGAGATGGCCCTTTTCGCCAGCGCCGCCAAGAACTCCATGGGAGAGAGCGTTATTACGCGAATGGCTGCCAACATGGAAACAATGATGGCGCTGATGGATGAGATGGCCAAGGCGGACTTGATGCGGGCCATGCCGGCCATCGAGGAACTGATCAACAGCGGCAGTCTTGAGATTCTGGCCCAGATGGCAACGTTTCTCGGATCGACCACACATGCTTTTACCGACAGCATCGTCGAACGGATGCTGACCATGTTCGAAAACATGGTCAGCCGCCTTACGAACCCCCAGATTCAGGATCTGATCGGCGCAGCGGTGGAAAGCGCGCAGGAGACCATGAACGAGATGAAGCAGAAACCCGAAAAAGCGGGGATGCTGGCACTCTGGAAAGCGGCGCGGGATCCCATGGTACAAAAAAGTCTGCTCTTTGTTATGGACTTTGCCAAGAACTTCCACAAGAGCCTGATCTCGGAGACCGGCCCCAGGCTGTGATGTTTTGCCGGTGGATCCCTTGCAATTCTGTTCCCCCCGGTCCCGGGCAGAGATGCCCGGGGCTTTTTTTGTGTGCGCCCGGGGTTTACGAACAGGACCACCCGGAGGGGAAAGAGTTCTCCTCTTCCGTCCCGGTGAAAAGATTCCGTGCCAGAAGGACCGATTCAAGATCTCCGTAGAGTGCGATGATATCATCGAGATAAAGACGGGTTTTCCCGTGGGGGATGATGGTCCCGTTCGCCCGTTTGATAAAGAGGATCAGACTGTTCCCCGGAAGACGGATCTGGTTCAAAGCCTTGCCGCTGAGGGCGGCGTTTTGCAGGGCGACTTCCTCGATTTCGTTGGCCGACTCCTCCTGAAGCAGCACATCAAATACGTTGGGCCGGAGGATCAGATTCTCTATGGCCAGGGTCCCCTGGCGGGCAAAATCGACGGTCCGGATCTCCATTTCCTTATATTCCCCGGCAAAATCCTCATCGGAGATCCGTGCAATGATCCGCTCCACCTCGAAGAGATCCCGGGCAAGCCGTGCAATCCGGAGATTCACGGTATCCTCCCGGGCCGTAAGAATCAGTACATCTTCGGGATAGATACCGGTCAGGGCCAGGAAGTCGGGATCGGTCCCATCGCCCAGCAAGACCTTGATTCCCAGCCGCTGCGCCTCCTGAAAGAGGCGGAGATCCTTTTCCAGGAGAAAGACGGGCAGTCCCCGCTCCTGCAGGCGGCGGGCGAGGTCCAGACCGACGCGGCCCGCTCCGACAATCTGGATATAACGGGCGGGACGGACCTCCCGTTTCATCAATGCATGGAAGATCAGCGGGGAGGCGACACAGGTGACAAGGGCCATGATCACAATGGCGGAGTTCAACGCCGGAGAGATCGCCCCCATTTCAAGGCCGATGGCCGCCGCCGCGACGATCAGACTCAGCCGGGAGGAGAGGAGCGCCCCACCGGCAAGGGTCTCCTTCCAGGAGAAGCGGACCTTAAGGATCAAGGCGGAGAGAAAATTGACGCCGTAGGCCATGAGGATCAGGACCCCGACCAGAAGCGGCCCGGCCGTGGAGGCGGTGAGCGCCCCGAGATCGAAATTGACTCCGACCATAATAAAGAAGATGGGGATGAAAAATCCGTAGCCGATGGCGTCAAGTTTCAACTGCAGGTTCGGGATCTCCCCCCGTGAAATTTTCGAGACCAGCGCCCCGGCGAGGAACGAGCCGAGGATCACCTCCGCCCCCAGACTCTGGGCCAGAACGACAAAGATCAGCATCAGGGCGAAGACCCCCCGTACCCGGATCTGCGAGGTGGCGTGGGCCAGATCAATAAAGATCCGCCGGACGGCCGTCTTGTTCTGCAAATAGTGGTTGATCTTGTCCGCAGCAAGCACGGCAAGGAAGAGGAATCCCACCAGGAGGAGCTTCGGATCCCAACCCGTGGTATAGAAGATGAACCCGAGGGTCAGCAAGATCACCGTGATCAGATCGGCGATGATGGAACAGGAGAGGATCACCTGCCCGAAATCCTTCTCCAGGTATCCCTGCTCTTTGAGGACCAGCAGGACGACCCCAACGGACGTGGTCGAGAGAATCAGGGTCATGAGCCAGATTTGCCGAATCAGGCCGGCCCGATAGAGGAGAAAGGACAGGGCCGTGGCGATCAACAATCGCAGCACGAAAATGGCCAGGCTCTGGTAGAGGGGAACGGTAAAACAGTACCGGGGACTCCAGCGATGGTCCGGTCCTTTCTTTCGGGGCCGCATCCATTCGACATCGATCTCTAATCCCGACAGAAACATCAGGTAGGCAAAACCGAAATGATAGAGAAAACTCAACCACGGACCGGCCTCGATCAGATTCAAACCGCTCTTCCCGATGATGATCCCGCAGAGGATTTCACCCACCATGGCCGGAATGAGAAATTTCCGGAACGAAGAAGTCAGGATCGGAACGAAAAAGGCCAGCAGTGTAATCATCAGTAACGGTGCAAAATGCATCGGTTCCATTGTTTTCCCTGTTGATTCCCGCCGGTTATGAATTTCCCCTATGATAGCATAGCAAAAACTTTTTGAATATAGTTGACAATAAACCTGAAAACGGGTTATGTATAACAAATTTTTATTCATAATAAACTGATGAGGATTTCATTATGGCCATTCAGAAAGATTCACACGTCACCATGGAATACACCCTGACCCTCGAATCGGGTGAACAGATCGACCGGTCCGATCCGGACCGGCCGTTGCAATTTCTCTGCGGTTACAGCCAGATCATCCCCGGCCTGGAGAAGGAGTTGATCGGAAAGAACGAAAATGAATCTTTTCAGGTCAAGGTCCCCTCGGAGGAGGGATATGGACCCTACCAGGAGGAACTCCTCCAGAAAATTCCCCTCACGCAGTTCCCGGAAAAGATCGAACTGAAAGTGGGGATGAGTTTTCAGACCCGCTCCCCGCAGGGGCTTCCCATGACCTTCGTCATTAAAGAGATCGAAAAGGATTCGGCGGTTGTCGATCTCAACCATCCCCTTGCCGGCAAAACCCTCATCTTCGATATTGCCATCAAGGGTGTTCGGGCAGGCACACCGGAGGAAATCGAAGCGGTCAAAAATCCCTCCTGCGGATCCGACGGATCGAGTTGCGGCAGTGGGTGTAGCTGCGGCTGAAGGGAACGGAAAAGCTGTTTTCAGATGACGGCGCAGCTTGAAGCTGCGCCGTTTTTTTGAGCCTCTCCGAAACAAATTCTCCTTGCGAAACCCCTGCCCTCCATGATAATTTTTCGCCGTATTGCATTTCCCGAAGATCCTTGGCGGTAACATTTCCGGAGGAGGCAGAATGGCCCCTGCGCCCAAATCCCGCGGTCAATGGAATTCCCGCACCGGTTTCATCCTGGCGGCCATCGGTTCCGCCGTCGGACTCGGCAACATCTGGCGTTTCTCCTATCTCGCCTACGACAACGGGGGCGGCGCCTTTCTCATCCCCTATCTCATTGCCCTGGTCACAGCGGGTATTCCCCTGTTGATCCTCGAATTCGGGATCGGTCACGAACGGATCGGATCGGCACCGCTGGCATTCGCCAAGCTGAGAAAACACTGGGAATGGCTCGGCTGGTGGCCGGTCATCTTCGTCATGTTCGGCATCGTCCTCTACTATTCCGTGATTATCGCCTGGTGTGTCGACTATGTCTTCTACGCCTTCAAGCTCTCCTGGGGGAACGATCCGAACGCCTTCTTCTATAAATCCTTTCTTCATCTCAGCAAATCCCCCTCCGAAGTCGGGAGCATCCAGACCCCCATCCTGTGGGCGCTGGTATTCGTCTGGGGTATAAGCTGGGTGATCATTCAGCGGGGGGTCAGCCGGGGAATCGAACTGGCGAACCGGATCTTCATGCCTCTTCTCCTGATTTTGACCCTCTTCCTCGTTTTCTGGTCGGTCCGACTCGACGGCGCCTCCATCGGGATTGCCGCCTACCTCCACCCTGATTTTTCGAAGCTGGCGGAGCCGAAGGTCTGGATCAACGCCTACGGCCAGATCTTCTTCACCCTGAGCCTCGGTTTCGGCATCATGATCGCCTACGCCAGTTACCTCCCCTACAAGACCGATATTACCGGCAGCGCCGTGATTACGGCGCTCACGAATTGCGGTTTTTCGCTGATTGCCGGATTCGGCGTCTTCTCCGTCCTCGGTTTCATGTCCCGGAGCCAACACTTGCCCATCGACAAAGTCGTCACCAAGAGTATCGGGCTGGCCTTTGTCGCCTATCCCAAGGCGATCTCTCTCATGGGACCGGCCGGCCCGATCTTCGGCGCCGTCTTCTTTACCAGTCTTGTCGTCGCCGGGCTTTCTTCGGCCGTCTCCATTGTGGAGGCCTTTACCTCGGCCGTGGTGGACAAGTTCGGGATGAACCGGAAGGTTCTTGCCACCCTGCTTTCCATCACCGGTTTTCTGGGCGGGATCATCTTCACCACCCAGGGAGGACTCTTCTGGCTTGACATCGTTGATCACTTTCTCAATGCTTACGGACTCGTGGTCGTAGGACTTCTCGAATGCATCGTCGTCGGCTGGATCTTCCGGCTGGAGACGATCCGCAAGCACCTGAACAAGGTCTCAAATCTCCGCCTTGGCCTCTGGTGGAACTGGATGATCAAGTTTCTCCTGCCGGGGGTCCTGACCGTCATCATGATCAACCAGCTCACCGAAGAAGTCACCAAGCCTTACGGCGACTATAGCTGGGCCAGTCTCATCTCCATCGGCTGGAACTGGGTCGGCATCACCTTCCTTCTTTCCTTCATCTTTGCCGTTCAACCCTGGCGCACCCGGGCGAACCTGGAAAAAGGGCGCAGCGACGGTGAACCGGAATGACCGGAATGTGATCCGGATCACTGTCCGGGAAGGAAGATCTCTGTTACAATGGGAAACAATAGTCGGCGATTTCTTTAAGAATCCATACCGGGAGGATTTCATGTCGGAAGAGAAGAAAGTCTGTTTTGTCTGTGGAAATGATGAAGATGCGAACGTTCTGCTCCCCTGCCGGACGGAGGGGAAGGATCTGTGGGTTTGTGTGAGGTGTCTGCCGCCGCTTATCCACGGCCAACATTAAAAAGCATCTTCCACAAATTCCCCATCTGCCCCTTCGATATATTCCGTTCTTGCGGTTCGGTCGGCTCACCATGCCCGGAAAGTTTAATGGACCGTTCGTGGTGAGCTTGTCGAACCATGAACGGAATCCGGAGGGTTGATGTAATCATGTTTTTTGCCCGCTCAAAAACCGATGAGGAAAAGATCAAAAAGGACATCCGTGTCCTGGCCGATCTGACCGAGGTCTACTGCAAAAAGAAACATGCCGGGGCGGAACGCACCCCCATCATCGCAAAGGGGAGGATCTCCGGCTATGGTGATTTGCTGAAAGTCTCCCTCTGTCCCGACTGTACAAAACTGGTTCTTCACGGTGCCGTGAAACGGATTCAATGCCCCATGAACCCCAAACCGGAGTGCAGGAGATGCCCCGAGCACTGTTATCACCCGCGGTATCGGGACCAGGTCCGGGAAGTCATGCGTTTTGCCTGGCGTTATCTCCTCTTGCGGGGACGGATCGACCTCGTTTTCAAACACCTGTACGGCCGGGGAGGTCCTTAAATAATTAAATGACGGAATCTCCCAAAGAAGAACCATTCTCTTAAAAGGATAGGGGGTGGGGACTTTCTCAATATTTTCTTGACTTTTTTCCCGGGTCACTGTATTTTCAGTACACTTTTTGGACCGATTTTGTCGTGAAATAGCTGGGAAATGAGGTTCGCAGAATAAATATTATGTAATCAGCGCAATATCTTGCAGTATTACCGATCCCCGGTAGCTCAGTCGGTAGAGCAGGTGGCTGTTAACCACCCTGTCGCTGGTTCGAGTCCGGCCCGGGGAGCCATAAAACAAGAAAGTCCCCCCTTTTGTGGGGGACTTTTTGTTTTTGTGTTCTCCGTAGACGGCGAGAACAGGAGAGGAAGTGCCGTGAAGAGGTGGTGGTTGTACATCATTGATAGAAGGGGGAGATATTACACGGGGATCACAAGGGTCGCGGGTCAATCAATCTTTTTTTTGATGAGATGGGTGAATCGCGTGAGGATTTTCGGAGTGATATGTTTGGGGTTGGCCTGATGAATTTTGCCGGCGATGTTGATGGCGTCGTCGGCCGGAAGACCGCCGGAGCGGTGCAACTCGGCCAGCAACTGCAAGCCCCACAGAAGAGGCACCTTCTCTTTTTTGCAGAGCGTTCGCAAATTCTTGTCGTTGGTCACACACGAGAAACCATATCGCTTGGCTGCAAGGAGGCATAACCGGTCCTGGAACGATGTCGGCCCGGTTTGGCCGGCAGCAGTGTAGGCGTCTTCGATTTCAGGCTCGAAAATAACCAATCCGAGATCGACGATCTCATGTTCGTCTTCGATTTCGTTAACTTCATCGAGAACCGGACTGGCCACATGGAGCGGTCCCACATGTTTTACCACAAGTTGGAGAATAGACCGGTCTGCCTTGAGGAAATCGATCAGGACGCAGGCATCCATGATCATTGCCTTGTGAGTCTCCGGATGCTTCGTCACAGAACCGTCTCCCAGTTCTGCAGGAGGTCTTGCATCTCCTCAATGCTGATGCCGAGCATCTCTGCGCCCCGGCTGAGCGAGATTTTGTCCTTCTCGACGGCTTCCATGACCAGCCGACTTAAACGGTCTTCC
>JAADIO010000073.1:0-8836 GCA_013151235.1 Deltaproteobacteria bacterium
GCAAAGGGCGTCCTCCCCGCCGGAAGGGGATTCTTGAAGATCAGAGCGTAGGGACAGCGCACCGAAACGAGGCATTCTTCACAGGACTGTCCCCTCCGCCGACAGACCATCCGCTGAAGCATCTGTCCCATCCCCCCCCGGAGAGTGGACCCCTTGTAGGGAGGAAGGTTCAATCGTTCCCGGGCACGGATCTGAAATGAATATGCGGAAAAAAAGAACGAATCCATTCGGTCTCCTATAAAGCTTCAAGCCTCCCGGCAAGGAAACGGAGGATCTCCTCCCCTTCCCGGGAATGGCATTCCTTGAACCAGTATCCCCGCTGTGGAAGGGCACCGCCGTACACTCCGCCGGGGAAACGCCTGTCCAGAAGATGGATCCACTCCCCTTCCCCATAAAAGTCCACCTCCGAAGGACAAAGGATGAGAAGGTTCTGGACTCCAGGGCCACCGAGGACGGACTCCATTCGGTCCGTCACCACGGCCGTCTTCGTGTGCGGAAGCCTGGCCAAGGTCAGCGCCCCGCCGGCAAGGGTCGAGGCCTCGGAGACGGCACGTTCCCCAGCCTGTTCCTCTTCCTCCGTGATCCCCTGAGCCTTCCGGTCGGCGGCGCGAACCTGTATGATCTCTTCCTTCGTGGCCCCGATTTCGATCATGGCAGGGATATATCCCCGGTCGTTTTCGGCAACAAGATCGAATTCTCTCGTCCACCGTTCCGGGGGAAGACCGAGTAGGGAGAAAACCTGATGGAGCGACGTCGGACGGTCGGCCCCGGCCTTCTTCCCATGGTGGTCGATCTCAACGATTTGATCCGGGTCGAGACCGAGATCATTCGGAAGCTCCACCAGCACGGGGGTCCTCCCCTTCTGCAGGGTGCCGGTGATTTCCTCCCTGTAGGCGGAAGCGGAGACCTCCGCTCCCCAGGCAAGCCCCTTGTCAAAGAAAGGGACCCCCTCCCGGCAGAGCAGTTCCGCTATCATCTCCATCTCGAGGTCATGTCCACCGAGAAAAAAAGTATAAGAAGATTCAACCATCATCCATCCTTATTTCAATACTTTTTCAAAGTTGGAAGATTCGTGCTTGCCCTATTTAATGGCCTGAGAAAATCATGTCTCCTCTTGTCGTTTTCCACAAACCACTTGAAGGTCTCATCCTCCGGACCCTGCCCCTGGACGAGGGGGGTATGGACAGGCTCGGTTACCTTTGCAGGATCGCCCAGGAGTTCCAGGGCGGGTCGGATGTCTTCATTCATCTTATCCCGGAATCCCTTGCGGAAAGCATCATAGGTAATGGCACCTGCAACTTCCGCCTCTGCAACTTCTGCCTCTGCCTCTCTGCCATATCGCCCCGGCCAGTCTTCCGGAGCATCCTCCTTCCGCCAGACCTTTGCATAACGTGGCGAGGAGAAGATCTCATCCGTCGTATACCGATCTTCACGGTTTACCAGAAAGAGTCCTATCGGATCGATCCGGACCTTCCCGAGGCCGATCGGTTTCCCCGTTCCGATCTTGTGGCGGAATGCCTCCGTCGGCCGGAGTGCGTAGCAGAGAAGGCCCAGTTCCCTTTTGCTCAGGTTGTCGAAATCGACATGAAAGTAAAAGACCGCTCCAGCACGGACGGGAGTGACACTTACTTTCTGCTTGCAACGGTCTTTCTCCTCGCAGGGGGTCGGTGGCTGTGGATCCGTCTTCCAGCACTCCTTCTCTAACTGGTCTGAGCTGTGATGGAGATAGAACTTCCTTCCCTGGGGATGATGACTCCCCGGTTGCAGATCCTTCTTGGCGATGTAGGCCCCCTGCCCGTCGGACTTCTTGAAGTAGAGGGCCGGGGAGGGGGGCTTGGGGGAGTCGAGGATCTTCAGGACCACGGGATCGAGATAGGGGCTGGCCTCACGACCGATGGGGGTCTGTCCGTCCTGATCGGTTATTCCCTCGAAGAGGGCGTCGGCAAAGCGAACCCGCCCCGCAAGGGCGCGTGCGGTATCCCGCTCTTTCTCCTTCCCCTCCTCAACAAAACCGAAGAGCTGTTCGGCGAGGGTGATCTGCTTCCTTTCTCCATTGAAGGGAAGAAGTTCTTTATCGACGGCCCGAAAGAAATCCCGGCCTCGTGCGCCTTCCATCCTGTTATTTACGATCCATTCGACCCGCCCCCGCCAGATGGAAGAAAGGGAGATCTCTTCAATGGTATTCCAGCGGGGATGCGGCTTGAAGAAAACGAGGTCTCCCTCCTTGAGACGGAACTTCTTCCCGTCATTGGCTGGATCCATATTCCGTTTAGTATCCTTCGGCTCATAGGGGAGCTTCCCGTTCTCATCGGCGTCGGTCCTTGCGTCGGCCAGTTCATGGAAGCGATTCACGACATCATCGGGAATCAAGAAGGCCTCCCAAGCTTCCGGTTTCTCCGGACAAGGGATAAAGATTTCGTGTTTCTTTGTATTCGGGATGGCCCGGTCGCCCCAGCAGCCGAGGACGCGGATGATCCCGCGGGTGTAGACGCTCCGTTCGTGATCCGGAATCTCGTCCCAGGGACGGGGAACTGCATCTTCACGCGCCTTCTGTGAAACAAGAAACGAGTTTCTTGTTACATGCAACTGTGCATCGCCACACAATTCATGACTCCCGGTCCAGCTCCGCCTCTGAAGCTTCATTCCGTAATACTTCGGACTATCGGCACGGAAGGTCCGAAAAGTGAAACGTCCCGAATTTCGAATACTCAATCTATCTCCGATATAGACCTTGAGGTTCGGTTCGGGGAACATATTCTGATATTCTGCGGGAAGGGGGAACCTATCGTTATTATTCTTTTGCAAGGTAGGAAGGGTAAGAGGAACAAGAAAATATTTATCCTGACCACCTTTTTCTTTCTCAACATGGATCATCCCGATGGCGGAGAGGCTCTTTGTCATTTCCTTTCGGTAAGAATAAGGATATTCGGATCTTTCCAACACCCGCAGTGCCGAATTGCTCGCCGCCTCGGCGATACTTGAAATCAACCCTTTAAGGGTCGTGGCCGGGACGGCGGGCTTCCCTCCTCTTTCGTAGGGGGCGACGCAGGCGGGGCATTCTTGCTTACCCTTCCTCACGCGCTTTGCCCCGACAAAGATCGGGCTCTCAGACTTTAACCGGCAGACGATCCGGCCGGAATAGCTACCTTCCACATATCGGTCGTGCCTCACATGTCCGTTTTCCTGACTATCGAACTTCTCAACGCTCAGATCGGCCGGCCTGTTGTCTTTCAGGACCGGAACGAAATGGTAGGGATTATGAAACTGCGGGGCATCGTCCATCCGCCCCCGGCCTTCTCCCCGCCCCTGGGGGTGCGCCCTCTGACGTAACGGACCCGGCCCGGCTCCATAGTGTCTCGTCTGGAGACCTTGCTTCCTTTTTTTCTTTTTTTTCTTTTGCTTACCCGGTGACGATCCGCTATCTTTTTTCGACCCTCCCTGGGCCTGTACCGATTTTTCTTCCCTGGGTGCAAGGCCCCGTTTCCTGCGCATCTCTTCCTGCCATTCCCTCATATCAACCATGGACCGCCTCCTTTTGCAACTCCGCAATCTTTTGCCGGAATTGTTCTACAACCTCACTAACCTGAGGATTCTCCGCTTTCCACCAGTCCCCTGTTATCTCCGCCCGGCTGGCCCCGTACCCCTTGGTCGCGCCGAAACCGAAGGTGATGTCTCCCTCAATGAGGTCCCGGAGTGTCAGGGCAAGGAGGCCCCGCATCCAGGGCTCGGTCCGGGAACAATCGACTGTGATTTTCCCGGTCAGGCGCGGTTCCAGGACCGACAGGGCGTTGAACTTGGCGCCGTGGGCTCCGCCGCCGGTAAATCGGTCGATGGCAAGGAAATCCTGGAAGAAGCCGCTCGCTTCCTCTTCTGCCTGGACGAAATCGGTCACCTCCAGCGGAGAGCGCCAGCCGGCGGCTCCGAACAACCTGCAGGCGGGACAAAGCCGGTCCACTTCCTCGGGATAATTGAGCGACCGGCAGCAGGGATCGCTGTCGGAATGACAGGCGGCCTTATCCCCTCCGAGGGTCCGGAGGATCCGCTCGGCCTGGCTCCGGAAGGCCCCGCGGAATGAGCGTGAGGGGAGATAGGCCCGGCTGTTCCGGTCGAGGATCGGCGCGTGATCGGGATGTGTTTCATCGCTTTCCTGCTCCTTGTCCTTCTTTTCCGGGCATCTGCTCGGGTCATTCACCAGGAAGGGGGAATCGAATGTGAGTGTTACATCAAGGACGATCTTTTCGATCGAAGGCTTGGCCGGAGAGCCGGCCTTTGGCTTCAATTCGTCGATCTCATCTTCCCCAAGTTCGGCGAAGGGAAAATCTGCCTGATTCTCTTTCTTGATCCATTCCCGGACGGCCTCGCCGGTCGCACGACGGACCTTGCCCAACTTCCATGAGAGCCTCCCCCACCCGTCTCCCGTGGAGGCGCCGAGGGTGACGGGGTCGTCCGGATCGTTGAATCCCTCCAGGGCATGGAGCAGGATCCCCACCTCCTCCTCGTCAAGGCCGCTGCCGGTGATCGTAACGGTAAAGGGGACGCCGGGGGGGACAAACTCATAATGTCTCAGCTTCTTCGCGCTCGCCGTCCGGGTCACCCGGTCGATGGCGACGGAGGCGGCCGCACCGGTATGCCGCACCGCATCCCAGTAGGGAGGTGGATTCGTCAGCTTGACATCCTTGATATAGGCATAATGGAATTCGGCCTTTCCCCCTACGGCATCTTTCTTCTTCGTGTCTTCGCTTCCAAGGAGTTCATCAAGCTTACCGTTCGCCCAACGCCGCTTCAACCAGGCCCGGAGGTCTCCCTTGAGGGTCGAGCCCGGGATACAGGCACGATCCTCGTAGTCGGTAATCACCGACGAGATGTCGATTTTCTCCTTTTTGCCGTTTTCGTTCTCTTTCGTCAGTGCATCCCGTTCCGTGGTGTCGCCGTCCCCGATATGGAGGGGAGAGTCCGTCGTCAGTGTTCCCGTGATCTTCCATCGTACCGGAAAGCTCATGATGCCCCTCCTTTCTTCGCAAGGTCGATCAGTTTCCCGTCATGGACCGGCAGGTTGACGGCGATCTCGCCGTATCCGTTCTCCGGTATGTAGGGGCAGTTCGTCCAGTGGTCCCCTTTTTGGCCGTTCCGGGCGTACTTTTTTATCGCCCACGCCGGGAGGGGAAGCCCCTCTTTGAGCCATTTCTCGATCATCCGCTTCCCGTCCGCTTCCTTGCCGGTCTTCGCCTTGAGGACGAAGACGCTCCCCGCCTCGGTCAGGAGGTAGGGGTTGTAGGGTTTGCCGTCCTGAAAGCGTTTCCAGAGGTAGAATCCCCCGGCAAGGCTCTGGCGGGCATAGAAATGGGAGAGTTGCAGAGTCCTGTCGGAAAGCTCTTCCCAGATCTCTTCGTAGGCCTTCCTCAACTCGGCCTCGCCGCTTGTCTCGTCCAACTTCTCCGGATCGAAAAGAATCGCCGGTGTCTGGAGGGTGACGATCCAGAGTCCATTCTCGGCCTCGGCCTTCGAAGGGAAGTACGACGTGATCGACTCTTGCTTCTTCGGGACCTCCACATCAACGGCCACCTTGGTCTTCCCCATTCCCCGCAGACCGACGGCAAAGAGCCCGGCAAGCTGTTCGGCCACTTTGGATCGATCCGAATCACCGACCCGGGAGAGATCCACACCTCCGATCCAGCAGCAACCGTCGGGGCGAACCATCTCGTAGGCGAAGAGCTGTTCATCGGCCGCCTTGCGACGTTTTTTTTCGATGGCGGTCCGCACGCGTAATTCCGTACCAGGCGTCATCCATCCGAAATATTCATCCACATCCCCCCGCTCCTTCCAGTCCACATCAAATTTCGGGGCCACGGGAGGACCCTCGGGACAGGCTGCCTCCTCCTTCCGGGCCATATCAGCTAAATGGATTTTCTCATTCTCTTTATACTTCACCAGCGAAAGGGGCGGACGGACGGGACGCTTTGCACTCCCCTCCGGGGCGGGAAAGGCGTGGAGAAAACGGATCTTCGTGAAATTCCTGCAAAGCTCCGGTCGTGTAGCGTCGAAATCGTTCGTGATGAAACAACTATCCTTCCCCAGAAGATCCGCCCACGTCCGGGCCAGCGCCCCGGCAAGGGCCGCGCCGGGGATCTCGGTCTTCGATTCGAAGAGATTGTTCCCCACCTTACGGTCGGCAAGACAGAACGGGGACTTGGGCCGGATTATAAGTGGGAAAGAGAAATCGGATGGTGGAGTGGTCTTTTGATCCTCGATCTTTCTTGTTGTGAGTTCTATTTTGACACCATCCAGTCTCCCGAAACCGACGGTCCGTTCCGCACCAAGGCTCGGGATCCAGCGCAGGCCGGTCTCGCACTGCCCCTTGACTTTTTCAGCATTTTCAGTCGAGGGCGCCATGAAACGGACCGTACCGGAAAAGGAAACCCTTTCGCCCGGTGCAAAGGGGGCTTCGACAACCTGGTAGGCCCCCTTGTCCACAGCGCCCCGGCATTCGTCGATCCGGATCCGGAAAGCGATTCCTTCCCTGTCCGCCCCATCGTGTACGAAGTCGTCGAAATGGAGTCGCCCCTGGACAGGCTCCACACCTCCCGGCCCGCTCCCGGATTTTTTTCCAAGGAGGCTTTTGATTACGGTGTCAGAGATGAAACCGGAATCGGCAAGACACAACTCGTCCCAGGCGCTTCCCGAAGACGCCCCTTCACGAGGGTGCCGGGCAGATAGTAACGGTCCTGCCGGTCCTTCGCCATGGGGGAATCGATACCGTACGGCCCTGCCGCCGTGGAATGGGTCAGCACCGGGCCTATCAGTTGCAGCGTGATCTTCATCTCAGCGTCATACATCCCCATATCCTCCTATTCAACAAGGTAGTCCCACAACAGTGCAAGGTGAAGCCAGCGAAGGACCTCGCCGCCGAAGGGGTCCTTCAAGTCTTCCAGCGCTTTTTTTGTCTCAAGGTCAAGACTCTTGATGGTCTTCTCGATCACCTTTATCGTTCCGGGATCTCCGCGGGTCAGCCCCTTCACGATGGCATAAAGCTTCCTGCGGGGGAAATTCTCCCGGAGTACAGCAACCTTATCCAGAGCGCTCCCCATCTTCCCTCCCTCCAGGATCATATCGTCCGGCGAACAGCCGTTGGGGCAAATCTCACGCCGGTAGCCCATCAGGTCCCGTCCGATATGGTCGAAGGACTCGAGGACCTCATAGGCAAAGAGGTTTTCCTCACGGCTCTTCTCCTTGGCCAGTTCGGCCAGATCCTTTGCGAGCTTCGTGATCCGGTGGATCGGAGCGTTGTGGTGACAAAAGACGATGCCGCCGCCGTGCGTGAGCCGGTTCCCATGAAATTCCCAGCTCTCCGATTCTTCATAGAAGCGTTTCAAAACCCGCCACCCAAGCCAGGCCGGGACAATCCAGATGATCTCGTCCCCGCCCCAGAGCAGGGTCTCCAGTCGGTAGTTATCTTTTGCCGAGATCCACTCCTTGCGGTCCTTCATCTCCGACAGCAGGGTCTTGAGAAATCCCCGACGGTAGTTCTTGATCGTGGTATCAAAATCTTCCTGGAGTTTTCTTGTGTTACAGACATCGCTCTGGAGACCACCGAAGCCGTTCCCATCGAGGTAGATGACAGCCATCTTGTGATGAAGGTTCCCCCGGGAACGATCCGAGGTAAGCTCGTCGAAATCATTGGCAAAGTTCAGGGGAACCAACTCCGAAGCTTTCTTTTGATCTACCTTTTTGAGCTTGACCAGTTCTTTCCTGTAAAATTCCTGCTTCTCTTCACGGCCGTATTTCCAGCGTTGCCAGACCGACTCGCTGATTTTCTTACCTTTAGGCCCAGCCTTCACGGCAGGCCGTACGCCGTCCAGTTCGCAGGGGACAACATTTTTGACTCGACTGGTCTTTGGAACAGCCACGGTCGGGGACCGCATCTGCTGGAAACGGTTCTTCGCAAGCAGCGTCTCCCGGACCGTGATAAAGTCATCTTCGGCCCTGAGGAAATCAACGACAAAGGTGGCGTGTTTGAATCGAGGATCCTTCTTCAGACAATCCATCACAGAGTTGCAAATTTGTCTAGCTTTGGAATCATCAGCGTCACCGTCATCCATCTCAAAGCGAAAAAGTCCGGAAGAGGCGCCCGTGGTGACCGGTTCCAGCCGGGGTACGCGTTTCTGAACATGACCCACAGCGTCGAGCATCAAGAGACTCCCCCCCCGGGCCGTGCTCAAATCCTGGGTATCGAAGACAAAGTTCAAGAGGTTTACCCCCTCCATGCGGAGATAGTAGGTTGCCGTCATGATCCCTCCTTTCGTTTATTACTTCTTCTTTGGCTTCTGTCGCGCAAGCCTGTCAAAATACTTGTACAGACGATTGGAACACTTTATAGTCAGGAGCAACAGAAAGGTCGATCCTGCCATGGTCAATATGAAGACCAGCCACGAATGTTTCTTCCAATCCATTATCCAGATATTCATCCCCAGGAACCCCGTGGCCACGGCCAGGACCATCCCCACCGTAGCAACAACGGTCAGGCGTGTGGTCGCCCTGGTCTCCTGCTCCGCCTCCTGGATCTCGAGGTATTCATGGCTGCTGTTGATCTCCTTCTCTACTTCCTCGAAGAGTTCATCCACATCCATATGCTTCCGAGCAAGAGTATACATCTCGATCGCCTGCTGCTGGTTGGATAGGAGGGGAAACTGATAGAGATTCGCGAAAAGGGAAAAGTTCCAACGAAGTTTATCGAAGGTTTCATGCCAGTCCTTCTCCCCCTTTTCCCTCGCATCGGCGGAAATCTTGCTAAGCGCCCCGCTGAACCGGAAGAGGACCACCCGGATATAAAGGAGAAGAA
>JAADIO010000073.1:8860-12602 GCA_013151235.1 Deltaproteobacteria bacterium
GAAGTGTTCGCAAAGATTCGGATCAGAGTCCGGCGGAGCCAGCATTGCGCCGCTATGATAATTGAATCCATAAAAAGTTCCCTCCTCTTCCCATCGCTTGTAGGTCCGCTCTTCGGCCCATTCCCGTTCAAAAGTCCGGCTGAGGTGGGTTGCATAGGGTGAATCCCCAGGCGCATCGACATTGAGCAGTTTGATCCAATGGCCCAGCTCCCAGGGCTTTAAGAAATGCCCATATTGACGACGAAGATCACCCCCTCCATTAGGCAGGATGGCACAAGCCCAGGTGAAAGTGCGGTTATCGGCATAAATCAGGTCGGTGCTGAATCTGAAAGTTTTACCCTGGCAACAAATCGGGAATCGTAAGAATGATTTCCAACGTTCGGCATAGAGATCCTGTTCCGGTTTTATTGCTCTGTCAGCAAGAGTCTCTTTAGATCCGAATGATGCAGGTATGTCCCCCATTAAATCCAACAATCCTTTGCATTCATGCCGGTCAAAAGGTCGTTCCCAATACCGAAACTGTTCATTTAATTCCAGCAAATCATCCAAGGTCGGCATATCAAGTGATGTATCTTCTGGAACTTTTGTAAAAAAGAGTTCAATGACCAGAAAACCGACCTGGAGCAGATCGCCTCCTTCGGGAATGTCGCGCCGTTCTTCCTCTGTGTATTCAAACAGGACAAGTCGTGGCTTCGACATGGATATCGGCAGTATTCTGCCTTCCCTGAAATACATGGGATAGGTCCAATCCCATTCTTTGTCTACCTGTTCCAGTTGAAACCACTTCGCCCTTTTGAAAAGAACTTTCCCTGTTTCAGGGGTAAAGTATTTCTCACGCCAATAACGATCCTCATGAATTTCTTTCCACTGGTAATCGGTATCGGAAGTACCTTTTCGAACATTCAGTCGTTGCAAGCTGTAGGCAAAGGGAAGAACAAACCGGGTAAAAGATGCAGGTTTTTCGTGTTGCGGTTTGCCATATTCAAGTTTAAGCATTCTCCACCTCCCCTGCTTGTCACAATAAATCAGTAAGCCGCTTTGTATTTCACCAACGTGAAATAGAAAGCGGCTTTTTCGATACTCCCCCTCTTGGCAGACATAAGGCAGTAAGATAAGAGCATGGCTTTCTGAATTTCCCGCAGTCAGGACCACCAAGGCTGGTTTGATCCCTGTTTGCAACATCATAAACAAATATATTGACGTATGACAAGAAAAACTTACCTCTTATGCATAAAGGGACGAAGGCGAAAGGGTCTATTCCCACAATGCGGATTTTGGGAGGTCGTCCTATACCAGCCACCTGAATGGCTGATTACAACTTCATCACGATACAGTTGCCGCTGGCGGCATCCTTCCCTAACCGGCTTCGCAGGTGGTAAGCATCACTTTCTCTCCTTCCGCCGCACATGCTGTCTCCCTTCCAGGCTCCCGGCACATCGAAATCCAGTTACCTCGTTCCGATCGTCCGGCTCATCTCCGATGCGGTCCCATGCACTGAAGAATCCCGGTTCAAACAGCCATGATCTTCCCCTGATCACACGTTTCGTCCCTCTGAGCGCCCCCCTGGGGTTATCCTTCGGGCTCCGTCCGTAATAGCCCGCGTCATACCAGTCCACACACCACTCGAAGAGATTGCCCACCATACCGTAGAGGCCGAGACTGTTCGGCGGGAAGCTACCGACCGGGGATGTCGATCGGTTGTCCCACTGTGAACCGCAACCATTGCACTCGGGATCGCCCAGGAAAAGGGTGTCTCCCCGCGGTTTTTTCCGATTGCGCATATTCCTTCCGCCCCTTGCCGCATATTCCCATTCCGCTTCCGTGGGAAGGCGTTTGCCCACCTTTGTACAGTAGGCTTGGGCATTGAACCAGGTCACGTTTTCGATCGGATGCCGCATCCCTTTGAAGTGCGAAGGGTTCCTGCCCATCACACGCTGATAGGCCGCCTGCGTCACAGGGTACCTGTCGATATAGAAGTCATCCAGGCAGATCTCGTGGGCCGGTTTTGAATCATCATCACAATCGCTCGGCCAGGTTCCGCATCCCATCCTGTAACAGCCGCCTCTCACCAGGACCATCCCCCGGGGCGCCGTTTCCCGTTTCGTCCCATCTTTTGACAGCTTGCGCGCGGAGACGGCGCTGCCTTGTGGAGCGATATGGCCGCTCGCCCGATTCCGGTCGGCGGCGGATAAAGATGCTCGTCCCGCCGGAATGACCAGGAACAGACAGAGAACGATCATGATCTTCCTCCGGAGCAAAATGCCCCGTTCCCGCCGCTCCGTTCCACGATCTTTTTCACGGGCTTCCTGCGGATTACGTATTTGCATCGCCGTTCCCTCCTTTCTTATTCATAAAGACGTCCATGAAGTTGATTTTGTTGCACTATGGCCGGGGGTAGAGTGCATGCCGCCGGCCCCTTGAACATTACGAAAATTCTGAGAATCCGGAAACATGCCGGAGGTGTCATTATGATACAATTCACAAACTAACTCCGGCGATCGGTATGTTCGATCATAACGGGACTTTCTCGAAATCCTGGAGAACCGCCACGGCATGCGATCGACCCTCCTGACCAGCCGGGTCCCGGCGGAACAGTGGCATGAACGGATGAAAAACCCACCCTTGGCCAATGCCATCCTGGGCCGTCTCATTCATAACGCCTACCAATCCGACTTGGAAGGAGAACTGACGCGGAAGAAAAAAAGGATTGACTTGCCCCATGGAAAAGAGGTAGCCCTATCGGAGAGGCGTCGCGGGGCGAAGACGGGTGATCAAAGAACACCGGAATCGGTGTGCAAACCCGATCGGGATGAGTGTCCAACAAATTTCAGGATGGGTGTTCAACGTCATCAGGATACGCATGATACTTGTTGAATTGCGGATCCTAGGGCATGTTGGTGTTCATTGCGGCTTCCTTTTCGTAATAGATGTAAGCGGCATATTCCTCTTGCTCTGCCACATTCTTTTTATTACGAATAGTAATGATATTGCAAGATGTTAATCATGCAGGAAAGTATTTGCTGGGAGTTGCCTGCCGCGTAGCGGGTTCGTCCAACACGCAGGTGAAGTCGGACAGGTATTCCGCTGCGCTCTATACCTGCCGCTACCCGCACCGTTAGCCGATGAACTACCGCGCCGCAAGCAGCGGGGTATCAACTTCTCTATTTCGGTACATCACTCGCAGCAAGCTGCGGGGAATTAGACCCTAAAAGAGATTAAAGGGAGCATACATGAGATTCGATAGGAGAGAGAATAAAGAAATTACATATTATACAGATATCATTGAAGAGGCAGTTTATAACAAAGATTGCCAAAAAATAGAGGCCATCATTGAAGAGCTTTGGTTTGATAAGAAATCAGACGGTACTTGCACAATAATGATAGGCCCGTGCGATATCATTAACCCAGATCCTTGCATTGTATGTGGAGCACAAATAGAGGAATTTAACTCAAGTAAAAAGGAAAATGGCATATTATTTAAGTTCCTTGACAATTTCCGATACGCCCACGCACCCACTCGAAGAGGTATCAGTTTTTGGCTGTGTCCAACGTGTGCTCCAAAGGGAGTTGCTGTGGATTTTCACAATATTCGTCTCAATATTGAGTCAGTGCGTCCCTTGACAGATGCCCTCCAAGACTTCTTGTTCAGAAATTCAATGAATGAAATTCATCAGGAACTTAATCTTCTTGTTAAAGACAAAAATTCATATTTTGACAACCCGCTTCCTGGAAATATGATTAT